>JAYUJG010000121.1:0-9799 GCA_043765355.1 Acidobacteriaceae bacterium
CTGGAATTTCATGCAGAGTGGCTGAGGGACGAGCCCTAGGACGCCACGGCAACCGGATCGGGATCATCTATCCTGATCGCAGGTGCCAACTCTCGCCCGGTAACGGGGACCATGAGATTCGGGTACGCGAAAATTGAATCGCATTTCCCGAGCCTCTTTTCCCATTTTTTTGGAAAAGGGGATTTCTATTTTCTGGGGTATTTTTTACCCGGCTCGTCCCGCAGTCACAGAAAGAAGTTGCATCATGGGGACGACTCCGTACGAACTCCGCTGCCGCGAATGTGGCAAGACCTTCGGCAACCAGCCGCGCAGTATCTGCGAAGACTGCTTCTCGCCACTCGAAGTCACCTACGATTACGATTCCATCCGGCCGCGTATTTCGCGCGACATTTTTGCCTCGCGTGAGCCGAACATGTGGCGCTATCGCGAGTTGTTGCCGCTGCCCGCGGGGTATCAGCCCTCCCTTCCTGTTGGATTTACCCCGCTGGTCAGCGCGCCTCGCTTGGGCGAAAAGATTGGATCGCGTCGCCTGCTCGTCAAGAATGACGCCGTCTGCCTGCCCACGTTGAGTTTCAAAGATCGCGTCGTCGCGGTTGCGCTCGCTAACGCGCGCAGCTTCGGATTCGACACGGTCGCTTGCTCTTCCACCGGCAACCTGGCGAATTCGGTTGCGGCGCAGGCGGCTCGCGAAGGGTTGAAGGCCTGGATTTTTATTCCTTCCGATCTCGAGCCCGCAAAGATTCTCGGCACGCAAGTATTCGGCGCGCAGTTGGTGCGCATCAACGGCAGCTACGACCATGTCAACCGCCTGTGCTCGCAGATCGCCGACGAACGCGCTTCGGACAAACAAGGCTGGGGATTTGTGAACGTCAATCTGCGTCCGTATTACGCCGAGGGTTCGAAGACAGTGGGCTACGAAATCGCGGAGCAACTGGGATGGACGCTGCCCGATAACGTTGTCGTGCCGATGGCAGGCGGGTCTCTCATCACCAAAATCAAGAAGGCGTTTGATGAACTGATTCTCTTGGGGCTGGTCGATCCGAAGCCGGTAAAGTTCTTCGGCGCGCAGGCGACGGGATGCTCGCCGATTTCGACTGCGATCAAGCAGTACAGCAGCGAGATCGAACCGCAGCGTCCGAAGACAATCGCGCGGTCGCTCGCGATCGGCAATCCCGCCGATGGACATTACGCATTGCAGGCCATCACCAAGAGTGGTGGATGGTCGGAGGATGTTTCCGATCCCGAAGTGGTCAGCGGCATTCAGTTGCTGGCGGAGACCGAAGGCATCTTCACCGAAACCGCCGGCGGCGTCACGGTTGGAACCGCGCGCAAGCTGATCCAGCAGGATCGCATTCTGCCCGACGAAACGACCGTCCTCTGCATCACCGGCAACGGCCTGAAAACCACCGACGTGCTGGCCGACAAGTATCAGGCAGAAACGCCGATCGCTCCGAAGCTCGTCGAATTCGAAGCGTATCTGGCGGCGAAGGCGGCGGCGTTGCCAGCGGTGTTTGCAGAGACGGCAAGCGTCGCGGGCTAGGGCTGGTCGTTGGTCGTTGGTCGTTGGTCGCTAGTCGTTAGTCGTTAGTCGTTAGTCGTTAGATGTTAGTCGTTAGATGTGAGCTAGCAGGCTGCGGAAAAACGCAAACAATCGGCTAGAATATTTGTGCCCCCTCATTCGTTTCCTGAATCGATGGGCGAGGCCCAAGGATACGGCTCAACTTTTCTCGAATCCCGTGGCCCATGGTATGATCTAACTAACTGGTTAATTATATGAACCCTCGTCGAACCGCAGGGCGCCCAGTCCGCCCGCCTCGCTTCGGCACTCGCGGCCGTCCAGAGGAGAGTCGCGCGGCCATCCTGAAGGCGGCCGTGGGGGAGTTTTCCGAACACGGCATCGCGGGGGCTCGCACCGACGCGATTGCGCGCGCCGCGCATGTGAACAAGGCTCTGCTTTACTACTATTTCAAAGACAAAGATGCGCTGTACGAAGCGGTGCTGGACCATGTCTTCAGCGGGTTGCGGGCGCGGGTGGTTCCGGTTCTGGACAGTGCCCTGCCTCCGCGCGAGAAGATGCTGGAATATCTCGGCACGTATTTCGACTACATCGCGGCCAATCCGCAGTTTCCCCGCGTCGTACAGGCGGAATGGATGCGCTCCGGCGCTCACAGCAGCAGCATGCAGCGCGTAGCAAGAGAATATTTCCGGCCCATCTACGGCAAGCTGTCTCAGCTTCTGCGGGACGGAGTCAAGGCGGGTGAATTCCGAGTCGTCAATCCCATGGATTTCGTACCGTCGGTGGTGGCGACCATCGTCTTCTACTTTGGCACAGCGCCGTTGATGAAAACGCTTTTGAAGGTTGACCCGCTGTCGCCCCAAAGGATCCGGGAGCGACGAGCGTTTGTGCTGAAATTTATTTCGGCGTCGCTATTTCGGTGATCACCGCCGATCCGCACAGTTGCGCCGAGAAAGGCTAGCTATGGAGAACTGTAGATGAACGCGCGAAATAAATTTCTGATTATTTTGGGGATCATTCTTGCGATTGCTTCCGGCTATTACTTTTTGTCGACTCCGGGCGGGAACGATCTGGTGCTGGTAGGGACGGTCGATGCAAATCAGATCGTGGTCAGTCCGCAGATTCAAGGGAAGATTTCGAAGCTGCTGGTGGAGGAAGGAACCCAAGTGAAGCAGGGCGACCTGATCGCACTGCTTGACCCTGCGGAACTCGAAGCCGAGGAGCGCGCAGCGGCGGCCATGATCGCGAGCGTGCGTTCGCAGATGAGCGCGAATCAATACACGCAGAAGTCGACTTCAGGATCAACGGCGAGCGATGTATCCAATACACAAGCCAAGCTGCAATCAGCGCGCGCGCAACTGGCGCAAGCCGAGGCGATGTTGACGCGAGTCGAGAGCGACAGCCGCCGGACGATTGGATTGGCGCAAGCGGGCGTAGCGTCGGATCAGGACCGGGTGCAGGCCGAGATGAATCTGAAAGCGCAGCAAGCGAGCGTGCAGTCGCTGAAGGGTCAGGTGACGGCGAGTCAGGCGGACTTGAATGCGGCGATGGCGCGCACCAACCAGGCGACAGCGGCGCAAAGCACGGTGGCTTCGACTCGGGCGCAAGTCGACAACGCGGTTGCGCAGTTGAAAGAAGCCGAAGTGCGCCTCGGCTACACGAAGATATACGCGCCCGTAACCGGCACGGTGCTGGTGCGGGCGGCGCGCGAAGGCGAAGTGGTGAACGCCGGGCAGGCAATTGTTACGGTCGTGGATTTCACCGACACCTGGGCGTTCGCGTCGATTCCAGAAACCGACTCCGATCACATTGGTCTCGGAGACACGCTGCGGGTGCGCTTGCCGGGAGGTACGGTCATTCCAGGGAAAGTTTTCTATAAAGCGGCCGAAGCCGATTTCGCCACGCAGCGAGATGTAGGGCGGCGCAAGCGAGACATACGAACGATCGCGCTGAAGGTGCGCCTCGACAATCCCAAGGGAGCCTATGTGCCCGGCATGACCGCGGAGGTCCTGGTGTCGCCCGATCAGCTCAAGGGAACGACAGAATCGGCGGAAAAAAAGTAACTGGGCAAGCGTGGATTTTGGAGATGAAATGGAAGTGAATCGAGCAAACGGCGGAGCGACCTCGGCCTTGGAATTCAACGGCCGCGGTGAGATTGCAGCGGATGCTCCCCTGGCCATTGCTGTGGATCACGTCGTCAAGCGCTACGGTTCGTTTACGGCGGTGGATGACGTTTCGTTTTCCGTGAAGGAAGGCGAAATTTTCGGACTGCTCGGGCCGAACGGCGCGGGGAAATCGACGCTGATCCGAATGATGACCACGCTGATTCCGATCACGGGCGGGTCGGTGCGGGTCGAGGGACATGATGTGGCTCGTGATCCAGATGCGGTACGGCGGACGATTGGCGTGATTCCGCAGGCGTTGACCAGCGATCTGGATTTAACCGTGGAAGAGAATCTAAGTATCTACGCGAAACTGTATGACGTTCCTGCAAAGCGGCGCAAAGAAGCGATTGCCGAGCTACTCGAGACCGTGGACTTGACGAAGTGGCGGAGAGCGCAAACCAAGACTCTATCGGGCGGCATGCGGCGGCGATTGGAAATTGCGCGCGGGCTGGTGCATAGCCCCAAGATTTTTTTTCTCGACGAACCGACGACCGGACTGGATCCGGTTTCGCGGGTTGCCGTGTGGGAGATGCTGACCAACATCAAGGCGAAGCGCAAGCTAACGATTCTGATCACGACTCACTACATGGATGAAGCGGATCGCCTTTGCAATCGAATTGCGATTGTCGATCACGGCAAGCTGGTGGCGCTGGATACTCCGGAAGCATTGAAGGCCGGAGTGCCGGGATCGAACGTGATTGAAGCGCACTTCGAGCATCCGCCCGTGGACTGGGAGGATCGCCTGCGAGGCTTGCCGGGAGTGACGTCAGTGCAGAACCAGAGCGCTGGCATGTTCCGCGTGCTGACGTCGAACGGCTCGGGCACGACCACCGATCTGGTGGAGATGGCCGTGGTGGTAGGCGTGCCGCTGAAAACGCTGACGGTGCAGAATACGACTTTGGACGACGTGTTTGTCCACTACACGGGGCGGCAATTGCGCGATGAATTGGTGAAGGCGCATGCCTTCACGATGCCCCAGAGACCGGGGTTGCAACCATGAATCGAATGATGGCGATTATCGAACGCGAGATGCGGAAGTTTTTTCGTTCGCCGGCGCTGATGATGGCGTCGATGATCTTTCCTCTGGTGCAACTGATCGTGCTGGGGAACGCGTTTGGAGGAAAAATCCGCGACGCGAAGATGGGCCTCGTTGATGAAGACCACGGCACACAAGCGATTCGAATCAAAGAAGCGTTTGACGCAGTGCGGGCCAACGCCGGAACTTTCAGCGCGGTTCCCTACGACAACGAGGTGCAGGCGCGGGAAGACGTGCGCAACGGCAAGATTCAGGGTGCGGTAATCATTCCGGCGCAGTATTCGAAGATGGTGTACGAGAAAAATCATCCGCGGATTGCACTGATTGTCGACAACAGCGACAACTTCATGAGCTCGACGTTTGAAGAAAAAATGGCGCAGGTTACCGACGCGCTCAATCAGCCGGACGTCTCGCCGCGATTGACGCAACAAACAGCGCTCGAAGTGGTGGAACTGTATCCGTATATCGAGTACATGAAATATTTGTTGCCAGGATCGATCACGCTGGCGATGTTCGTCTCGGTGATGATCGGCGGCGGAATGCTCTACATCGACGACAAGGCGCGCGGAGTGCATGAAGGATATCTGGTCACTCCGATTACGAAGGCCGAGTTGGTGTTTGGCCTGAACGGCGCGGGCGCAATCAAGGCGGTGATGACCGGCGTCGTCATCACCATGGTCGGATCGCTGCTTTCGGGGGTGGGGACGATTTTTAATCCGGGGACGATGTTGGGCTTGCTCGTGATGATCGTTCTGACCTCGGCGGCGTTCAATACGATGATGTTTTTGATGATGGTGAGGATCGAAGATCCGCTGGTGCCGCGCGCGATTTTTGGCATTCTGAACACGTTGCTGTTTTTCCCCAGCGGATCGATTTATCCGGTAGAAGCGTTTCCGATGTGGCTGCGGGCGATTGCCAAGGTCGATCCTTTCACCTACGCGGTGCACGGATTCAAATCGCTGCTACTGAAGGAAGGGGGGCTGGCGGCGATTGTGCCGGACATGATTTATCTGAGTATGTTTGCGGTCGTCACGCTGGCGCTGGCCGTGCCGCTGTTTAAGCGGACGCTGTAAGAGCGATTCACCGCCGAGGCGCAGAGAAAAGCCGAGAACCCCGAGGCACTTTCCTGTTGCGTTAGAGCGAAAGAGCCTGTCCCTAAGTGGATCGTGGCGTCTTCGCAGTTTGCAGATCGAGAAACGGCCGAGTAAAGGGAATGGGCCGGACGTCGGTTGCCAAACGAAACACCAGGTTTGTCGTGTGGGCTCGCGTCTTGGAGCGGACATCGAGGCGCAGCCAGATGAAGCGTCCGATGCGGCTTAGGCGGACTTGGTCGGGGTTCAGTCTGGCGGTGTAGCTCGCGGCGATGCTTGCCATTTCGGCAAGCTCGCTCATCGGCCCGAACTCGGCATCGCTCGGCCGGGGCAGTTGGCGCATCGATTCGAGTTGGCGTGCAATATTCTTGCGGCTGAAAACGCAGGGCTGGGTGCGGCACCCCAGAACTTTCTCGATCGCGTAGAGAGCGGCGTGATCGACGCGCTCTCCGCAGGCGACGTAGAGTGTGTTGGTCGAGGTCGCGTAGTTGAGCGGCAGCATCTGAAACGCTTCGAGGATGGACAGCGGAATATTGCCCGGTGAGCCCCCGATCGAGGAGACGGTGGAGGGGGCGATGGAGCGGGTAACCGGGCATCCCCATTGCAAAGCCAACGCGGAAGTGACTTCGTGCTCGGTGGCGAAGCCCAGTTTTTCAATCCAATCGCCAATTTTTCCGTAGCGGGCGCGGCGCTGGGCTTCAAGGGCGGCGCGGACTTCGAGGTGAGTGAGCTTGCCACGCGCGACCATGAGGAGCCCCAGCGGAATGCGGTTGGGTGGCAGCGCCGAGGGGGCGACATCCTGCAAGCGCGCGAGGCGTCCGACGAGGGCGGCTTCCAGGCACTGGGGCCGGCAATAGAACGAACCCTGAAGAAACGTTCCGCTGGCGCTGGAAGAAAAACGTTGCCAGCGCGATTGCGTGCGGGTGCAGGCGACGAGCGCGCACGGCTGTTGTGGGGGCTCGAAGTAGCGGCCCTTGATCCAGTTGAAGGACCAGGTTAGCGGCTTGAAAACACTTGGCATGGGGCGATCCTTAACTGCAAAAAGTCTCTTCAGCAAATCTTTCTCAACCAATATTCTTCAGCGAAATCAGGCCGGCGATCCGGGCACAGGCGGTGGATCGACGACGCTGGTGACACGCAATCCGTACTTGCCGTCGATGATCACGACGTCGCCTTGTGCGATCAGACGCCCATCGAGCAACAGATCCACCGGAGAATGAAGCGCGTTGTCGAGTTCGACGACGACTCCAGCGCTGAGCGCTAGCACATCGCGCAACAACATGCGCCGGCTTCCGAAGCGCAGTTTGACGTCGAGGCCGACATCCATCAGGCGGCGGTAGTTGGACGAGACAGTGGAGTCGATCGCGGGCAGAGGCAAAGGTAGGGACGATGGGTTGGAGGATGCCTGCGTCGATGGTTTCGCGGGAGTCGAGGGTCCGGTGCGCGTCTGAAGTTCGGCGCCCAGGGCGGAGCTGATTTGAATTTCGATGGCAATTGAGACGCCCGCTTCGTCGTGAGTTTGAAGGCAGGAAACTGCGGCCGAGGACCAGGACGGAGCGTCCGAGGCGGCGAGATGGAGTTGAACTTCGCCGCCAAGCATCGCGGCGAGCGCCGTGGAAGCCAGGCCGGCAACCTGACGCAAGAGTTCTTCCAGAGCCTCTTTGTTTTCGGCAGAAACACTTTCGTTCGCGACGTTTTCGCCAGGGCTGTCGGGCACGGCTGGCTCGGGTTCGCCGAGAAGCTTCCTCGCCAGGCGAGCGCCGGAGGCGGCAGGCAGACGCAGCGCCATCTCGCCGTGTACCACGCCTTTGGCAACGACCGTGTAGCACACATCGGTATCAACGGCGGGCAGAGGCTCGACCGAGATTTCGAGGCTGGCGGTTTGTCCCGAAACTTGGGAGATCACATTTTGGAGGCTGGTCTTCCAGGCTTCGCACCACTGAAGAAGTTCGGAACGTAGGCCTGGGACCGGAGTATTTGTGTTTACGTCGGAAGCATCGGTCATATTTCACCTGTTCGGTTTCATCGTCATGCTTCGCCCGTCAGTTCGCCGGGTTTTGCCAGTGGGGCTTCGAGAGAGAGAATGCGAGCGGCGCGGCGCGCATTCACGCGGACCGGCGCGGCCGAGCATAGATAAACGTCGTCGACCGTCATGACAGCGGCGGCGGCAGCGTCTCTAAAAAAAGAAAGCATGTCGCCGGGAGTGAGGTTGGAGAGATCCTCCAACGGCACCGCGAGACCGGGTATGGAAAGTTCCACGGGAAACAGACAATTCAGCAGTTTTTTCTGAATCTGGAGCCGGGCATCGATGGAAGTGCGGGGGCGGTGGTAGCTGAAGTCCGCCGAAATTTTTCGGAGCAAGGCATTGGACACCACGGCTGGGACGGCGAGATTGAGCGTGCCGCGGGTGTCCGACATTTTGATTTCGAAGCTGAGGCAAAGATTTTTTTCTTCGGGAGGCATCAGTCGCTGGGTCTGCAGGATTTGCTGGCGTTCCCCAAAATTGAATGTAAGCGAAATAGCCTGCCAGCTGGCTTGCAGTTCGCGGCACATGATGCGGACGACACTTTCGAGCACCTGTTCTTCGATTTCGGTAATGTCGCGCGTCGTGTCGCTGCTCTTGCCTTCGCCACCGAGCATGACTTCGATGATCGGGAACGCGAGGGCTAGATCCAGCTGGAGCACCGCCGCCGCGCCAACCGGCGCCAGATCGAGAGAGGCGAGGTAGGTCTTTTCCGGCACACACTGCAGGAACTCGCGATAGGTAAGGTGTTCGGCGGAAACCAGGCTGACGTCGAACACGATCCGCAGATACCCACCAATGGAGCTGGTGAGATTTCGGGCAAAGGTCTCGTGCAGCTGGTTGATGGCGCGCAACTGTTCCCGTCCGATCTGTCCGGCCTGGCGCACGTCCCAGGGCTGGACGACGGGAGCAGTGGACGCGGCGGCGACGTTGCCGACGCGCGCCGCTCGCACCATGTCATCGATTTCCTGCTGGTTGAGTACTTTTTCCATCGGGCCTCTACGTGGTTCCCGCCGCCTGGGCCGCGGCGACCGGCGTGGTTAGGATATTGAGTCGGGCGCGCAGGCGAACCATGGCCAGAGAATGAATCTGGGAAACTCGCGATTCACCAATGCCGAGTGCGGCTCCGACTTCCTTCATGGTCAGTTCTTCGTAGTAGTAAAGCGCCAGAACGCGCTGCTCTTTCTCCGGCAATTCCGAGATGGCACGATCGAGTAAGTGCTTCATCTCGGACCGCAGGCACTGAAAAAACGGCGTTTCTTCCGGCTTGGACGGAATGAAATCGGTGAGGTCCTCCTCTTTGCCGTCACGGCGCGATTCCACCCGCAAGCTGCTCAGTTCAAGGCCGTCAAGTTCGGCGAGCAGAGATTGCAGTTCGTGAAGGTTGATGCCCATCTCGCTGGCGATTTCATTTTCGGTGGGTGCCCGGCCGAGTTTGCCGGACAGGTCGGAGTAGGTGGAATCGACGAGCCGTCCCTTGCGCCGCAGTTCCCGCGGGCTCCAATCAAGTTCGCGAAGACTGTCGAGAATGGCTCCACGAATGCGGAACTTGGAATAGGAACTGAATTGAACGTGCTTCGACTGATCGAATTTGTTGAGAGCGTCGATCAGCCCGAGAACGCCGGCGTGGACCAGATCCTCGAACGGCACATGGCGCGGCAGCCGTTCGTGAATGCGGCGGGCAATGTAGCGGACCTGGGGAAGTTGGTCGAGGAGGACGCGCTCGCGTTCGGCGTCGTTCTGAACGCTTTGATAGGCTTCGGCGGCATGTTTCGTCATTTGAAAGGCCCTCGTGAATCAGTCGTTGGTCGTTAGTCGTTAGTCGTTGGTCGTTGGCTCTAATTTCGTAGCGCGTAGCTCGTGGCTCACAGCTCGTGGCTCACAGCTTTTTGTTCACTTCACCGTCCCCAGCGACTGCACCGAAACCATCGGCGGAATTTCCAGCGGAGACAGCACCACTACTTTGGG
>JAYUJG010000122.1:0-4199 GCA_043765355.1 Acidobacteriaceae bacterium
GGGTTGGTGGGCTGTCTTTCGAGAGCGCCAGAGTCCAATCCGTGTCCACTCGTTGTTCCGTTCGCTTCCATTACGGTCTTTTGGTTGCCACCCGAGTCCCGTAAGTACTATTGTTTGTTGAGGCGGGCTAGGTTCAAATCCTACAGCGCCCACCATCTTCTTTTTCGGGGTTTGAGGACCTGCCGCACCCCTCACGCAATACACCTGCCGCTGATCGGAATCCAGGCTATCTCCGTCCCCGGAGAATAGCTTCGCCGTCGATAGGCTTAACCGTGCCGCTCTTGATGTCATCGTAGCGGCCATCCAGCATTTCGCGCACGTCGGTTACCTCAGCCAGATATCCGGCAAGAGCATCCTCCACAAGATCGTCCGGTGCGCGGCCACTTTTAGAGGCAAGCTCTGTAAGGCGCGATTCCGTTTCAGGCTTAAAATGCAGTTTTATCCCAGTCAGTCTAGGGAGGTGCCTTGCCTCTGTCAAAAGTAATTGCGGGCAGTTTTGGTAAAAGGCAAAGTCACGATTTCGGACTTATTGAACTTTCTGCGATCGCGGTAGAGGGCTTTGGGCTGCGAGCTTCGGGCTGTGAGCAAACACGAGTCAATTGCTCGTAGCTCGCGGCTCGGAGCGATGAGCCACAGGTAACGAGGGTTCCATCCTAGCAACTCGGTGACGACCTTCTGCGCCTCTACCCGTGAAATGCTAAGATTTCGGGCATGCCACTCCGCGGGAAACTGAAGAAGGTGACGCACGCGGCGGGAAAGCTGGTGCGCGGGCGCAAGAGCAAGACTAAGACAAAGCCCGAGTCGCACGCGGCGGAACTGGTCATCATTACCGGGATGAGCGGGTCGGGGAAGGCTTCGGCGCTGAAGGCGTTCGAAGATCTTGGCTACTATTGCGTTGACAATCTGCCGGTGGAACTGATTCCGCGCTTCGCCGAACTGGCATTGCAGTCGGGAGAGATTCCGCGCACGGCGTTGGTCGTGGATGTGCGCGAAGGGTCGCAACTGGAGAAGCTGCCGGCGATTCTGAAGTCGGTGAAGCGGACGATTCCGACGCGGGTAATTTTTCTCGAAGCCACCGACGCCGCGCTGCTGCGGCGCTTCAGTGAGACGCGGCGGCCGCATCCGCTGGGAACGGGCACCACGGTGCGCGCTTCGCTTGGGACGGAGCGGCGGCACCTGCGGGCGATACGCAAGCTGGCCGACCTGGTCATCGACACTTCCAAATTTAATGTTCATGAACTGCGGGCGCATTTGACCGACCGCTTCAAGCAACATTCCGGGCAGCAGCAGGGGCTGCTGGTTTCTTGCGTGAGCTTTGGATATAAGCACGGGTTGCCGGACGATGCCGACCTCGTGTTCGATGTGCGCTTTCTGCCGAATCCGCATTTCGTGCCGGAGTTTCGCGCGCTGACGGGGCGGCATCCACGGGTCGCGAAATACATCCGGTCGTTTCCGCAGACGCAGGAGTTTATTAACCGCATTTCGGAACTGCTGATTTATCTGCTGCCGCATTACATTCGCGAGGGCAAGAGCTACTTGACCATCAGTTTTGGATGCACCGGCGGGCAGCATCGGTCGGTGATGATCGCGGAGGATGTGAACAAGCGGCTGCGGAAGGCGGGATATAAGGTGAAGGTTGTGCATCGGGACAGTCCGAAGTAGCGAGGGTGGGTGCCCCTTCGCACGCGGCGGGAGACGCGGCGGGCCGCGTCTCTACGGGAGATGTAGAATTAGCAACGACAACGCATGGCAATCTCTGTAGCGACGGGCGCGAAGAATGAGGGAACACCGGCCAAGGCCCGTCCACTGATTCGTTTGTTGCGCTTTGGATTGCCCTACTGGGGGCCGTTTCTGGCTTCCGTCGGCCTCATGGCGTTAGTGGGTCTGTTGGATGCGGGCCGGGTTTTGCTCATCCGCCCGATTTTCGACCGCGTATTAAATCCCGGCTCGCAGGGAAAGACCATCCAGTTATTCAGGCTGCCGGGCACTGATCGCTTCCTCAACCTCGAACAGTTGGTTCCGTCGCACTTTCACAATCCATGGACCGTGGTTGCCTTTGCGCTCGTGGCCGCCACGATATTGAAAGGTATCTTCGACTACGCCGGAACCTATCTGGTGAACTACGCAGGCTTCGGCATGATCACGGACCTGCGCGACGATTTGTACAACGCCATCCTGCGCAGTTCGTCCGCCTTTTTCGTCAAGCACACCACCGGGACTCTGCTTTCGACCATCGTCAGCGATGTCGAGAAGGTGCAGTTTGCCATGTCCACCGTGCTGGCGGAATTCCTGCAGCAGTTTTTCACGCTGGTGTTCACCGCCGCGGTGGTGGTTCTAGTGGGAGGCCGGCTGGCCTGGGTGCTGCTGCTGTTTGTCCCGGTGATCTTGTACTCCTCGAGAAGAATTGGCCGGCAAGTGCGGAGCTCGACGCGGGGCGGCCAGGACAAGCTCGCCGAGATTCAGAACATTCTGCACGAAACCATTACCGGCAACCGGATCGTCAAAGCGTTTGGGATGGAGAACTGGGAGATGGCGCGATTCCGCGCAGCCGCGCGACGCCTATTCCACGCGAATCTACGACTGGTGGCGGCGTTTGCCATCAGTTCTCCACTGATGGATATTCTGGGGGCGATTGCAATTGCGCTTCTGCTCCTGCTGGGGCGCGACCAGATCAACCGGCACGGACTCACGGAAGGCGCATTTTTTACCTTCATTATTGCTGTCTTCAAACTCTACGACCCGGTGCGGAAGTTCGCTCAGTTCAATAATAATTTCCAGCAGGCCGTCGGAGCTTCGTCCGAGATTTTCCGTTTCATCGACATTGAAGACGAAGTGCGCGAACTTCCCAGCGCGAAGAAGATGGGTAAGTTCGCAAGCTCGATCCGGTTTGCCGATGTTTCCTTTTCTTACGACAGCGCCGTCGACTCTCCGGTGGTGCTGCACGGCATTAATCTTGACGTGAAGGCGGGCGAAGTGCTGGCGGTGGTCGGATCGAGCGGCGCGGGTAAGAGCACGCTGGTGCATCTCATTCCGCGCTTCTTTGACGCGAGCGGCGGACGCATTCTGATTGACGACCATGATGTGCGCGACGTGACCCTCGAGTCCCTGCGTTCGCAGATCGGCATTGTTACGCAGGAGACGGTGCTGTTCAACGACACGGTGAGAAACAATATCGCGTATGGGCAGCCGCATGTTTCGCTGAAGCAGGTGGAAGAGGCGGCGCGAGCGGCGCGAGCGTATGAATTTATTCGCGGGCTGCCCGATGGATACGACACGATGATCGGGGAGCGCGGGGTGAGGCTTTCGGGAGGAGAGCGGCAGCGAATCGCGATTGCGCGCGCGATCTTGAAAAACGCGCCGATTTTGATTTTGGATGAAGCCACGTCGGCGCTGGACAGCGAGTCCGAGTCGCTGGTGCAGTCCGCGCTGCAAAACTTGATGACCGGGCGTACTGTGTTTGTAATTGCGCATCGCCTTTCGACGGTGCGGCGAGCGGATAGAATTGTCGTGCTCGAAAATGGAACGATCGCCGATATTGGCGCCCATGAAGAGCTGATGCGAAAGTTGGGAACGTACCGGCGGCTGTATGAATTGCAGTTCGCGGAAGCGGATGCGCCGAGGGCAGTGAACACGTAGGGACAGCCGCCCTCGGCTGTCCCGGCGGAGTATCGCTCCGCAGAAATTGGAATTTTTACGGGGTGGGGCAGCCGAGGGCGGCTGCCGCTAGGTGATTTGAGAAGATTTTATGCCACTTCGCTCCATGACGGGATTTGCGCAGGTGAAAGGGCAGGTCACTGCCCAATTGGCGTTTGCGCTATCGCTGAAATCAGTCAATCATCGTTTTCTGGACCTGCATTTCCGCTTGCCATCCGATACTGATGCGCTGGAGATGAAGTTGCGCCGGATGCTGAAAGAGAAGATGGCGCGCGGACATGTGGAAGTAATTCTCAGTCTCGATCGCTCGGGTACGAACGGGGTCGCGCTGAACCGGCAGCTGATTGCGGGGTATATCGAGGCGTTTCGCGCGGCGGCCGATGAATTTGCGGTGGAGGGTGAGCCCGACCTCAACGTCGTCCTGCGGATGCCGGGTGCGATGGACGCGGGCGCGGAGAGGTCGGGCGACGAACTGGAAGCTGCAGTAATGGCGCGAGTGGAAGAAGCGCTCGCGCGGCTGAATGAGATGCGCGAACAGGAAGGTC
>JAYUJG010000123.1:0-10000 GCA_043765355.1 Acidobacteriaceae bacterium
CCGGAGAGGCTATCGGCCAACTGTGACTCGCCGGACACAAGTTCGGAGGAGTCGATCCGAGCCCGTGCTTACGAACTCTACGAACAACGTGGCGGAGCCGATGGGCACGCCGAAGACGACTGGCTGCGTGCCGAGGCGGAGATATCAGCACGCCATTCTCAACCAAAAGCTCCCGAAGGGGCCAAGGAATGATGGCGTGTTGGAGCAGAGAGACGACGGTAACCGGGAAACTGGGTTGTGGAGTTGTCTCGGGAACACACGGCTAAACCAGGGTATATAGTCGCCAAAATAGGGTGCCATTTCTGAAGTCAACTTGAAACTAGGGCCCCATGTCCTCCGGCATTCCCAGTCGCTGACGCATTCTGACTCAGTCTGGGTGCTGCCATCGGCTTGCGACAAAGGGGATCTCTCCTGTAACCGCCCCCCTCCCCATGCATCATCAATAACACGGGGGTAATATGAGTACTTCTCTGGAGTTCGCCATGAACGTCGAGGACGCGGTGCTGCGTCGGTATGGGGCGGGAGCCCAGAATGTTGAAAATGGCCTCTGCTGTCCCACATCCTACGATCCAAAGCTATTGGCTGCGATCCCGGAGGAGGTGCTCGACCGGGACTACGGTTGCGGTGACCCCACGGCCTATTTGAAAGCCGGGGAAACGGTTCTCGACCTGGGTTCCGGCTCGGGAAAGATATGCTTCCTCGCCAGTCAGGTGGTGGGCCCATCGGGGAAAGTGATCGGCATTGACATGAACCACGAAATGCTCTCGGTGGCCCGCCGCAACGCGCCCGAAACCGCGCGCCGTATCGGATACTCCAACGTCGAATTTCGTATGGGCAAGATCCAGGATCTGCAGTTGGACTTGGAGGCGATGGAGAAGTGGCTGAGAAAGCATCCAGTACAGTCCGCCGGTGACCTTTCGGCGATGGAGAGCACAGCGCAGCAGCTTCGTAAAACGCAACCCCTGGTTCCCGACGAGTCCGTTGATGTCGTAGTCTCCAACTGCGTACTGAACCTGGTTCGCCCGGAAGACAAAAAGAAACTGTTCGCGGAGATCTTCCGCGTTCTGCGCCGGGGTGGGAGAGCAATCATCTCGGATATCGTGAGTGACGAAGATGTGCCTCAGTCTCTGCAGTCGGATCCAGAGCTGTGGAGCGGCTGCATCTCCGGAGCGTTCCGGGAGGATCTCTTTCTCCGGGCCTTTGAAACAGCAGGCTTTTACGCCATCACGATCCTCAAACGCCAGGAAGAACCGTGGCAGACGGTGGAGGGGATCGAGTTCCGCAGTGTTACGGTGGCGGCCTACAAGGGGAAGGAAGGGCCGTGCCTGGACCAGAAGCATGCGGTTATCTACCGCGGGCCGTTTCGGCTGGTGGAAGATGATGACGGCCACGTGCTGCATCGCGGCGTACGGACCGCGGTTTGTGGGAAGACTTTTCGCATCCTGTCGCAGGAACCCTATCGCGAGCACATGGAGTTGGTCGCGCCGCGCGTGCCTGTGCCGCTCGACGAAGCGCCACCGTTTGCCTGCACCGGCGGCGTCACCTGGCGCGACCCGCGAGAGACCAAAGGCACCGACTATCAGCTCACCACCGAGGCGCGGCCGAGTGTCTGCACGCCTAAGAATGGTTCCAATGGGAGTTGCTGCTGATGGCCACCCACCCGAACACCCAGCTTCCAGTGCTCAACGACTCGATGGTGGTCCGGCCGGACTTCAACATGGTCCTGCGCGCGCACGGATGTGCTCCCTTACTTCGCGAAGAAGTCACTACCTTGCAAATCAACGTGGGGAAACGATGCAACCAGGCGTGTCATCACTGTCACGTTGAAGCTGGTCCCAAGCGAACCGAAGTCATGCTCGCCGAGGTTGCCGACCAGATTCTTCGGGTCCTTGCCGCGAGTCCGGCGGTGCAGGTGGTCGACATCACTGGCGGAGCTCCCGAGCTGAATCCGAACTTCCGTCGCCTGGTCACCGAATCCCGCAGAATGGGCCGTCGTGTGATCGACCGCTGCAACCTGACCGTTTTGTTTGAGCGCGACATGGAAGGTCTCGCCGATTTTCTGGCGACGAACGAAGTCGAGATCATTGCCAGTCTTCCGTGCTACACCGCCGAGAATGTTGACAAGCAGCGCGGCCACGGCGTTTTCGATAAGAGCATCGCGGCGCTGCGCTGGCTCAATGATCTCGGATACGGCAAGGAAGACTCTCCGCTGAAGCTGAGCCTGGCGTATAACCCACTCGGCGCTACGCTGCCTCCTGCACAGGAGCGTCTGGAAGCCGACTACAAGCACGAACTGCGCGCTCACTTCGATATCGAATTCAGCAGCCTGTTGACACTGACCAATATGCCCATCAAGCGCTTTGCCACATTTCTTCAGCAGAGCGGCAAAAAAGAAGCCTACATGAGCCTGCTGGTCAACCATTTCAACGCGTCCACGGTTCCGGGCTTGATGTGCCGCACACTGCTCAGCGTGGGCTGGGACGGTCAGTTCTACGACTGCGACTTCAACCAGATGCTGGACATCGGCTTGAAAGCGGAGAACGAACGGCCGAAGCGGTCCATTTGGGAGACTGACTCTACCTCTTTTCTTACCGGGAGCCCGATCGCAACCGCCAGCCACTGCTTCGGCTGCACGGCCGGAGCAGGTTCGAGTTGCGCAGGAGCACTGGCATGAACCTCCCCCTTCTCGTCGTATTGCTCCTCGGCGGATTTCTGGCTTACGCCAATGGCTCGAATGACGTTTCCAAAGGTATCGCGACGCTGGCGGGTAGCGGGGTTACTAACTATCGGCGGGCTATCCTCTGGGGCACCTTCTGGACCGGGGTAGGGGGATTCGCCGGAGCCACGTTCGCGGGGGCGATGGTGACCACCTTTGGCAAGGGCCTCTTGGCCAGCGGCGTCACGCCAACATTCGCGGCCGCTGCGGCAACTGTCCTGGGGGCGACGGCATGGGTGGCGATTGCCACCCGCACCGGGTTGCCGGTCTCCACGACTCACGCGATTGTGGGATCCCTTGCCGGAGTAGCTTCCGTTGCCTACGGCCTGGCGGGACTACGGTGGGCCAGCCTCGGAGGCAAGATCGCCTTGCCGCTTTTGCTGAGTCCAGTCATTGCTCTGGTCGTGACCGGAGTCGTTCTTCGTGCCTGGAATTTCTGTTCGTCACGCAGCGGGACGGAAGTGGAATGTCTCTGCGCCGAACTCGCGCCCGCCCCGGTGCTGATGGGTGCCGGCTCTGGCGGTGCATCCTTGATGACGTCTACCTTCAACCCTGTTTTACAGGTGACGGCCGGATCCCAGCAACACTGCGCGGTCGAGCACTCTGCCGCAGCGCGGGTAACAACGAACCACCTGCATTGGGCGACGAGCGGTGCAACCGCCTTCTCGCGCGGCATGAACGACGCTCCCAAAATCGTTGCGCTGGTCCTGGCGGCCGCATCTCTCACGGGAGCCGCCGGAACCGGCGGAACGCTATGCTTCTTCGTCGTCACACTCGGCATGGTCGCAGGCAGTTGGCTCGCGGGACAGCGGGTGACCACCGTTATGGCCGAGAAGATCACTCGCATGGATCATCGGGAGGGTTTTGTCGCCAACCTTGTTACCGCGGCACTTGTGGGATCGGGCGCGACCTTGGGACTTCCCATGTCCACCACTCACGTCTCTTCCGGTGCAATCATCGCAGTCGGCATGCGGAACCAGGCAGGACTGAATTGGAAAACTGTGCGCGCCCTGCTTTTGGCGTGGGTGGTCACTTTGCCTGCGGCAGCGTTGCTGGGAATCGTGGCTTATGGACTGCTTCGGCTGAGCCATCTGGGATGACATGTTGAAACTGACAAAATTCATCATCGGCTTTTCTCTCGCTGTCGGTTTGGTGGCGGCTGCGTTCGTGCTTCCGTTGCGCCAATGGACACTTTTACTGGTCGAGTGGATTCGGGGACTCGGTGGGATCGGGGCAGCGGTGTTTGCGGTCACGTATGTGGCAGCGACCGTGCTGCTGTTTCCAGCATCGCTGTTGACTCTGGCGGCCGGCTTTCTTTATGGGCCCTTCTGGGGCATGCTTCTGGTTTCCCCGACCAGTGTTCTGGCTTCCACAATCGCGTTCCTGCTCGGACGCTCGGTGGCGCGCGATTGGATCAAGCGCCGGATTGAGCAAAACCCTCGTTTTGCTGCGGTCGACTCCGCAGTGGGCGAGAATGGGTTCAAAGTAATATTCCTGCTTCGCCTTTCCCCCGTCTTTCCGTTTACGCTGCTCAATTATGCACTTGGGCTGACGCGGGTTCGGCTTCGCGACTTTGTCCTTGCTTCGTTCCTCGGGATGCTGCCCGGAACCTTTATGTATGTCTATTTCGGATCTTCGGTCGCCAACGCCGCTGCCTTTGCTGGGGGCAGGCCTGCGGGGGGACCCTGGCAACAAGTCTTGTTCTGGGGTGGTCTGGTAGCGACCATGCTGGTGGTGGCATTGGTAACCCGCGCAGCACGGCAAGCGCTGGACCGCTCTCTGCACCAACCATCAGCGGCAACTGCTTCTGAACCGGCCGGAGTTCGCTCATGACTCCTCCCGCCCAGACTGTCCACCCCGTTGATGACCACAACCGCCTTCTGGTTGAGAACGTCCATCCACCCGATTGGGTCAATCCACAACCTCAGGGGCGGTACAACCTTGTGGTGCTAGGAGCGGGCACTGCCGGCTTGGTCAGCGTGGCCGGCGCGGCCGCGTTGGGAGCTAAGGTCGCAATCGTCGAAAAGCACCTACTCGGGGGAGATTGCCTGAATTACGGCTGTGTTCCTTCCAAGGCGGTCATCCGAGCGGCGCGCGTGGCCCAAACCGTTCGCGAGGCTTCTGACTTCGGTGTGCATATTCCCGGAGGCTTCCAGATCAGTTTCGGCGAGGCCATGGAACGGATGCGGCGTCTGCGGGCCGGGATCTCCGATCACGATTCCGCTAAGCGCTTTCGTGATTTGGGAGTTGACGTTTTTCTAGGTGAGGCACGGTTTGTGAGCCGAAACGCGGTGGAAGTTGCAGGGCAACGGCTCGACTTCTCCCGTGCCGTCATCGCCACGGGTGCGCGCGCTACTCAGCCGCGGATTCCAGGGCTTGCCGAGGCTGGCTTCCTCACCAATGAAACCGTGTTCTCACTCACCGAGTTGCCGCACAGGCTCTGCGTCATCGGCGCAGGACCCATCGGCTGCGAAATGGCCCAGGCTTTCCGGCGCCTGGGGAGCGAGGTTTGTATACTGACCGACGGCGAGCACATCCTTCCGCGCGAAGATCCCGATGCCGCAGCCATTGTGCAGAAGCAGTTTGAGCGGGAAGGCATCCGAGTGCTATCCGGGGCGCAGATTCTCAGGGTCGAAATCGTCGATGGCACGCGGTTTGTTGTCTTCGAGCAAAGCGGGAAGGAAGAGCACGTTGCCGGAGATGAGATCTTGATAGCGATCGGGCGGGCCCCCAATGTCGAGGGACTCGATCTGGAGCTTGCGGGCGTCGAGTACGACAAGAATGGAGTGAGAGTGAACGACCGGCTGCGCACCACCAACCCGCACATCTACGCCGCCGGCGACATCTGTTCGCGCTTCAAGTTTACTCACGCCGCCGATGCGATGGCCCGGTTGGTTCTGCGTAACGCATTCTTTTTCGGGCGCGGCAAGGCCAGTTCACTGGTCATTCCCTGGTGCACATTCACCGACCCGGAAGTGGCCCACGTGGGCCTCTACGAAAACGAGGCTCGCAAACAGGGTCATGACGTGGTGACGTACACCACGAATTTGGCGGAAATAGACCGCGCGGTGCTCGACGGTGCAACCGAAGGCTTCGCACGTGTTCATGCCGACAAGAAAACTGGACGCATCCTTGGGGCAACGCTTGTTTCGGAACACGCCGGAGAGAGCATCGGGGAATTTGTGCTGGCGATGACGCAGGGCATTCCCATCTACGCGCTTGCTTCCACAATTCATCCCTATCCCACTCAGGCGGAAGCAATCAAACGGCTTGGGGACCTCTCCATGCGCGCTCGTCTGAAGCCCTGGCTGAAGAAGATGTTTACGGCCTATTTCCGGGTTGGGAGGTGAAATGCAGCGGGATACTTGCGTTTGCATTTTCTTCAAGACGCCCGTCCCGGGCAAGGTCAAGACCCGATTGATCCCGGCAGTCGGCGCAGACGGTGCGGCCGCATTAGCAGAGGCTTTCTTTCGTGACACATGGGATAGCGTGAAGTCACTGGACTGGGCTGTTCCTATCGTTGCGAGTACCGAGTTTCCGCAGTCAGGTTTCTTGCGCCAGCCAAACTTCGAAGTATGGCTTCAGGGTTACGGAGATCTCGGAAAACGCCTCGAAAAAATTCTGACCGCAGCGCTCACCCGAACCCGTTTCGGCATTGCGCTAGGCGCAGACAGTCCGGGCATTCCAGCAAGGCTGCTGGAACAGGCCCACGATGCTCTGCTCTCCGCCGACGCCGTGCTCGGCCCCAGCGACGACGGCGGTTTCTACCTGCTCGGGATTCGTCACTGTCCTCCGAACATGCTCTCTGGTATCCCGTGGAGTCAGCCCACTACCTTCGCTTGCACGTTGGAGCGCCTCCGTGAACTCGGCATGAAAACAGCTATTTTGGAGCCGTGGTTTGATATAGACCGTCCTGAGGACCTGGAGCGGACTACGAAGTCACTCGCAGGCGGCTTGATCAAAGCACCCTATACGGCAAAGACCCTTGCTGCATTGTATGGACTGCCAGCTCCAGGTTCAGCCGCTACCACCAGCGTTCCCAAGACAGAATGGGACGTGATCCGCAAGCGATGAAGATTTCCATAATCCTGCCGGTGCTGAATGAAAGGGCATCTCTTCCGCTGGCCCTGCATGCCTTGGCACAACTGCCTGACCTCCACGAGATCATTGTGGTGGATGGGGGCAGTACAGATGGGACGCGGGAGTGGCTCGCCAGCCAGTCCTTCGCGCACGTCATCGATGCACTGCCCGGAAGAGGGAACCAACTCAATGCCGGTGGCTGGTTCGCGACCGGCGATGTTCTGCTCTTTCTGCATGCAGACTCGCGGTTGCCCGCTGACGCTTTACAGCAGGTTAACGCTGTTCTGGCTGATAAGGCTGTCGTGGGCGGCGGCTTCCTGGTGCGCTTTGCAGAGCATGAGCCTGCGATCCTTCGCGCCGTCTCTGCAGGGATCAACCTGCGTACGCGAATTTCCCGAACTGCCACGGGTGACCAGGCACTCTTCGCTCGTTCGAGTGCGTTTGCCGCGGTTGGCGGCTTCGCGCCTTGGCCCCTGTTCGAAGATGTCGACTTCGTCCAACGCCTCAAGCGCCTGGGGCGTTTTGCCGTGGTGCCGGCGCACGTCGCCACATCCGCCCGCCGCTACGTCGCGTTTGGCGTACTGCGCACTGTGTTCCTTATGTACGCCCTTCGACTTGCTTACTGGATGGGGATCGCTCCCGCCACTCTCCACCGCTGGTTCGGAGACGTGCGCTCACATCTCGTTGCAAGTCAATACTCACGGACGACTCGCGATAAAGATGGTCGTGGACCGCAATAGGATCCTTGAAACAGAAGGAAGAAAATCCAACCAGCGATCCCCAAGATCGGCATTACCGAATGCTTGCGAGATGGGTGAGCACCAGCTCACCATCTGCGACCAACTTGTCCTGCGCCAGCCACTCCGTTTCTGATATTGCGTGGAAGCACTTGTTCGTGATGTAAAGGTTGCTGAGCCGGAAGTACTCAGCGCCATTCTGCCTACAGAACTGTTGCCCAAGAACACCCTGATCTAGTAAGCGTCGCTTCCGACCCTTCGCGGGCGCAGAAACGCCTGCCCAACGTCAGGCGCACGATGACGAGGTTCGTTTCCAAGAACCAATTGCCGGGTTCGCGCCGCCTCAAATTTGGAAACGCGGAAGAACGTCGGCATGTACAGGGAGAACAGTTTCAGGCTGATACGAGCGCAAAAAAGTGGCACGTGAGTATACGCAGGGCGGTACCTTTTCGAGCGTTTACTTCTGGTTCTGAGTATAAAGGGATTCCAGAATTGCTCGGCAGGCAGTCGACATTCTTCGCACGGTATCCGTGTCATAATTTGCGTTGCCGTGTGTCGCGCTATTGCGTAGTTCGAGCACCGTTTTCAACGCTGGAGTCACTTTTGTTAGCTCGGGAGCATGAATTTGCAGGAAGGTGGAAAAATCAACATCGGTCTGGACGCGGGACGCTTGACAATCTTCAATCGCGTGGATCATTGCTCCGAGAGTGAGCTCAGTCTTACCAGTGAGAAACCGATAAAACTTGTTGTCGAAATCGTCATGAGAATCAGCTCGGGCTCGAAGACTTCGGTCGCGATCACTTTTTACCTCACTGCAAAAAACAAGAAAAATCTTAGTTTTAAATTCTTGCTCAACGACCAATCCGTATTCCCGGACCGCATAGCTGAGCGATATTCTTTTCAAATCTTTCAAGGGATATTCAGCAAAGCTGAAGTAGATTGCAGAAAGCCAGCGCAATGCGGAATCTGGCGAAAGAGTCCTAAACGCCGGCCACATATCCGAAATCATGCCGTTCATAATCTGCTGGATGTCAGGCCGATCTGCAAGGCATTGCCTTGCTTGAGCAGCCAACCCCTCCTCATCTCGGGCGACAGACTCCAGCGCAAGAATCGTGCTGAGTTGCCAGCATTCAGGTGGCGAAAAAAGAGATTCCAACTCGGTCTTCAAGAACTGAGCAGCCTCGTGGTATCGCCCTTGTTCGGAGTACCACTTGGCGATCCACCACCCTGTGCCCCAAAGCGAAAGAGTTTTGTTTGGGGAATCGGGCAATCGTATTGTGTGCCGCTCTGCAAATTCGGCAAGTGCACTGATCGCAGCATCCTGTTTACCCGCGCCTCTCAGACACAGACAGCGATGAAAGCAAAGTAGCCAGTCCCATTCTGAATCCATGTCTCCAGTGATCGGATCCACAAAAACAAGTCTCAGCTTCTCTAGCTCATCGTATTTCTCGGCGGCCTCTTCGAAGCGACCTAAACAAAACAACGTGCGAGCAATGATCGGCAGGTAAGGACGACCTGCGACCTGGTCACCTGCAAATCCCTCACGTAGGTTTTGTAGGGCATCTAACAACCTCTCACGCTGGTTCTGGCTTAGTTCAGGCGGCGCTATCGGTTCAAACTCCCGATACTTTTCATGTATATATTTTTGGGCACCCTCTTCGGCGCGTTCTTCAGCATTCCCGTTCAATACCGCCGGTTCTTCATTCCTGGGCTCATCCGGATCACCGACGAATATCGGGTCAGGATCGACGAAGAGGGGCTTTGGGGCCCGCGGATTTGTGCACCACGCAGTTAGCACCCAATGTGCAGGTGACCCCCATGCCAGGATCTCGGGACGCTCAAATACGCACAATGCCCGAGCAACTTCGACCGCTTCCGCCTTTTCTTCAGGTAAAGGTATTTGTATAGGCCAGAAAAACTCGTATTCAAAACCCCGATTAAATAATTCGAAAGCGATGCGTCTACCAAAGACGGAAAGAAACCAAAACTGCCCACGAAGGAGGTAAAGTTCCCGAGCAGGAAGCAGGTCAAGAATGGCAATTCGGCGTAGGACTTCAGCGGCTCGGTGCCAGTCCGCGGCTAAATACAGGTTGTATAGTTCAAATTTCAAGTCTGCTAAGCTCGTGAGCGCCTCTGGAACGCAGAGCCTGGCTAGGTATCGAAACGCCAGGCAAAGCTCTGTAGATCGAAAAGTCGTGTGCCAAGGATTTGACAGACCGCCAGCTAGGAAGGGACGGAGCGCCGCGACCCTGAGTGGTCGGTTAGCCGGATTGCGGAGCAATTGTTCTTCCAGCGCGTCTTGCCATAGGCGTATCAGTGCGGAGTCACGTCTGGGAGTCTCCCAAACAAATTCAAACCCTTCGATCTTAACCGGGGCGTCAATGTAGGGCAGACAAGAGATTTGGGCAGATCGTCCGCAATAAGCAACCCAATCTCCCACTCGTCGCTTAATCTCTTCGGAATTCAT
>JAYUJG010000124.1:0-3112 GCA_043765355.1 Acidobacteriaceae bacterium
CCTTTTTACGTGGGTGCGCAGAGCCGGCAAGCGGCGGTCGCCGACTTCAATGGCGATGGCATGCCCGATGTCGCAGTGATGAACAACGACAGCCAAAGCGTTAACTTCGTCACCGTGATGCAGAACAGCTCGCAGCCGGTGAGCGTTTCTCCGCTGAACGTCAACTATGGATCGGTCACGGTGGGCGGGAAAAAACCGGAAACGGTGATTCTCACCAACGACCAAAAGACGTCGCTCGCGATCACCAGCGTAACCGTGGGCGGAACGGATGCGGGCGATTTCAGCGCCAAGTCGGCCTGCGGATCGAGCCGCAAGGCGGGCTGGGATTGCACCATCACCGTGACATTCACACCAACCGTTATTGGGGCGCGGACCGCAACCTTGTCCATCAAGGATGGTGTCGGTACGCAGACTGTCCAACTCAAAGGGACGGGCAAGTAAGAACGAGGAGAGTCTGGAAGACTACCGAGGACTGGTTTCCCGGTTCTCGGCGCCGGAGCGCGCAATGGGGAAATCCGCGCTCCGGCAGAACTTTCTGTGAAGAGGGAATGTCAGGAGAAGACATCCGCGACTGGGGTCGGTGGGGTCACGCCACGGGCCTTTTTGTGCGCAGCAGTGGGACGAGCATAGAAAATTGCGGAGAAGGTCGAGGGGTTTAACTCGCTTGACACTGCGTGGCTATCTTCCTATCGTTGCTAAACGATCGTTGCTGACGGATCGTTGCTAAACAACTATGAATATTGTTAAGGCCACGAGAAAGTACGAAGATTGGCTGCGGCGTCACATAGCAATCGTTGAGCCTGATTTGCGCTTCAAGCATGAGCAGATGGCGGCGGCTCTGTTCCCATTCTTTCGGGCGACATTCTATCGTTGGCTCCAGGTGTGGCCGGCAGGCTGCGCCGGACTGGACAAAGTGCCGCGCATTTTGTCGGTGGGCGACCTGCACGTCGAGAATTTCGGTACCTGGCGAGACGTCGACGGCCGCCTGGTCTGGGGCGTCAACGACTTCGACGAGGCGTCGCTCTATCCTTACACCATGGATCTGGTGCGGCTGGCAACAAGCGCGCTGCTGGCCGCACGGGAAGAGCGTCTGGCGATGAAGGCGAAAGAGTCGTCGTCGATTCTCGATGGATATCGACAGGGCATGGAGGAGGGCGGGCGTCCGTTTGTGTTGGAAGAGAGCCACGCGTGGTTGCGTGCGATCGCGGAAGGCAAGCTGCGCGATCCGGTCGTGTTCTGGGGAAAAATGGACCGGCTGCCTGCGGCGAAGGGTGAGATTCCCGAGAGCGCGCGCGAAGCGCTTGAACACCTGCTGCCGGAGCATGGAATCCGGTATCGTGTGGCGTCGCGACGAGCAGGACTGGGAAGCCTGGGGCATGTGCGACTGGTGGCGATCGCGGAGTGGAAAGGCGGGCGAGTGGCTCGGGAAGCGAAAGCGCTGACGCCGTCGGCGTTGCAGTGGCTCAACCCAAAGCGGGCGCCGTCGGAAGTTTTGTACGGGGCGATTCTTCGGCGGGCGATGCGGTGTCCCGACCCGTATGTGCAAATGCGGGGACACTGGATTGTGAGGCGGCTGTCACCGCATTGTTCGAGGGTTGAACTGGACGCGCTCGGCACCAGCCGGGGTGAATGCCGGTTGCTGGAGGCGATGGGTCGAGAGACGGCGAATGTGCACCTGGGAACTCAGGAGAAGCGGAAGGCAATTTTGAAAGACCTGCGCGGGCGAAAAGGGAACTGGCTGGTGGACGCCGCGCAGACCATGGCCGATGCCATGGAGAAGGACTGGCGCGTGTGGAAGGAGCGCTGGCAGAAATAGAACGAAGCTTCCGCCAGCGCCTTATTGCAGGGAAAGTCCGTGCGAGGACGCCGGTGGATCGAAGAGGTGGAACTCCAGAGCCTGCGGCTTGTTCTCCGCCCCGATGGTGATGAGAGCGTCGAGAATGCACTCCAGCGCGGCGGGCGATCCGGACCAGACGCGGGAAAACGACTCGCGATGCACCGCCAATTCGCCAACCAGCCGTCCGATCGAGTTGGGGCCGAGATCGACGTCGCAGAGACTCGCATCGCTGCCGATTGGTAGGGGAGGGTTCTGTGCGGGAGGAAACCGCAGGCTGGCCTGCGTCAGCCAATGGGCGATGAGAGTCTTGAGATGTTGCCGGCAGCAGACGCTCTTCATGTTTTTCTGGTTGGCCAGCGCGGCATGCCACGACAGGATCTTGATACGGTCAAGCCAGCGGTTCTCGACCACCAGAAACCACCCGGTGTGGCGAAACGTATCCAGGCCGCAAACGGAACACGGCGAACGCTTGGTGATGGCGTAATCCATGGTCGTCCCTCTGGCCGCTAGCTGGCGTTGCCAGCGGCGCGGCCCAACTGAAGCGGTCTGGCGTGTTCGCTGAGCGGGACGGTCAGCATTCCGAGGGTGCTGTCAAAACGCAGCGTGAAAGCCGACGAACATGCGTCACACAGCCAGAAATGTTCACGCCGTCGAAGCTTCCGGCGGTTGCCGTCGAACGCGGTGTCCAAGTCGGAAGGAAAAGTCTCCGCCAGGAACAGCTTGCCTTCGTGAAGCGAGCGGAAGGGAACTGTGCATACGGGATTCGCGCATTTATGAAGCATTGGGCTGGTTCCAGTCTTCTCTTCTGTTTGAGATTCGGCCAGAGAGATTCCAGTCACCTAGCACGCTGGGGACCGAAGCCCGGCGCGGCTCGATGGGGAGATGCGCCCCCTGCTCACAACCAGTTACCCGGTGGCGATCGTCGAATGAAATGCGGGCGACGATTTCCGCCGACGGAGCAATGTCGCCGCCGCCGAATGGCCGTCATTGATTCCTGAACATTGATTCGTGAACATTTACGGAGTGACGCAGATCACAATTTGCCCGGCTCTGGAGAAATTCATTCTTCGAATGTAGTCGCCGACGAGTAACACTGGCATGGTCCGGGCTGTCCCGAAGAGTGACGCCCTCGGCGCGGCGGGCGTGACGCCCCGCGGACAGCTGTCGAGGCGGCGGCGCTACCTTAGTGCAGCAACAACGTCGACGCGGCAATCAGAAGCCCCGCTGCCGCCAGCACCAGCCCGAGATGCCAAAATATGCGGCGCCCCGAGAGCA
>JAYUJG010000125.1:0-3876 GCA_043765355.1 Acidobacteriaceae bacterium
TTTGCAGATATGGCTTGCGCCGTCTGCATGGGCGCTGCGGGAGACGCGGCGAACCGCGTCTCTACGGGAAATCAATGCTTGGAAAGCTTACTGTGTATCCGTTGCTGGCGCTATTTTGTTTGCTGACGGTAGCGTTCGCGACTGCGCAGGAAATTACCGTTGCCGCTGCGGCTGATATGAGTGCCGCGCTTCCAAAACTTGCCTCTTCTTACACGAAGAAGACCGGTCAGGCGGTGAAGCTTTTGTTTGGTTCGTCGGGCAATCTGACTAATCAGATAGGCAACGGCGCACCCTTCGACGTGTTTTTTTCTGCCGATGAACAGTATCCTCAACAGCTGATTGCCGAGGGACTGGCTTCGAAAGATACTCTTTATCGTTACGCGGTTGGCCGGTTGGTGCTCTGGGTCTCCGCCGATTCTCCGCTGGACTTGTCCAAGCTCGGCATCAACGCGTTGCTCGACCCTTCGGTAAAAAAAGTTTCGATTGCGAATCCCGCGACTGCGCCCTACGGACGCGCGGCCGAGGCGGCACTCAGACACTTCGGAATCTATGATCGGGTGGCGAGTCGACTCGTGTTCGGAGAGAGCGTGTCGCAGGCGGCGCAGTTTGTTGAATCGGGAAATGCGCAGGCGGGGATGATTGCGCTTTCACATGCGCTGGCGCCTGCGATGAAGGACAAGGGGCGTTATTGGACGGTTCCGCTCAACGCTTATCCCACGCTGAACCAGGCGGCAGTCGTGCTGTCACACTCGAAGCAGCAGGATTCGGCGCGCAGATTTGTCGACTTCCTGCGTAGCCCAGAAGCCACTTCCCTGCTCACTAGCTTTGGCTTTAGTCTGCCGGGGGAGAAACACTGAGTCTGATTTCGACTACCTAGCATATGGAGATGTATTGATATGAACTGGGAGGCGTTCTGGTTGACGGTGCGCCTCGCGGCCATTGTCTCGACTCTGCTGCTTGTCATCGGAATTCCGATTGCTTACTGGCTGACTTACTCGCGCTGGCGCTGGAAATTTCTGGTTGAAGCAGCCGTCGCGCTTCCTATTGTCTTGCCGCCTACGGTTCTGGGCTTTTATGTTTTGGTGGCGCTCGGATCGAGAAGCCCGATCGGGCGCTGGTGGGAATCGCTTACCGGACACACGCTGGCTTTTACTTTCGAGGGACTGGTGATCGGTTCTTTGCTCTATAGCTTGCCGTTCGCGGTGCAACCCTTTGTTTCATCGTTCGGAGCGGTGGACTCGTCCTTGCTTGGCGCCTCGGCATCGCTTGGCCAGTCGCCGTTGCAAACCTTTCGCCGCATCGTGCTGCCTCTGTCAAAAGCTGGGCTGGTCACGGGATTTGCCCTCAGCTTCGCCCACACGCTGGGTGAGTTTGGAGTTGTGTTGATGGTGGGAGGCAATATTCCCGGCGTGACGCGCACCATCTCGATTGATATTTTCGATCAGGTGCAGACAGCCAACTACTCGAGCGCAAATCTAACGGCCTTGCTGCTGCTCATCATCTCTTTTTTTGTGCTGTCGATTGTGTATGGATTGATCCGGCGTCCATGGGCGGTAGGGCCATGGCGGTGAAACTGATTCTCACGCGACAGAGTGAGTCGATCGCTCCAGCGGAGGCGGTCTCGTCGGAGCTTGAAGTTCGCATTCGCAAGCGTTTTCCGAATCCCGACGGGACCTTCAACCTGAACGTGCACTTCCGCGCGCTGGCCGGTTTCACGATCATCTTCGGCGGTTCGGGCGCGGGAAAAACTACTTTGCTCAATTCCATCGCAGGACTTACCGATCCCGATGACGGGCGCATTGCGGTTGGCGGCGAAGACCTTTACAACTCTGAGAAAAAGCAAAACGTCGCGGCGTGGAAGCGGCGCATTGGATATGTGCATCAGCACCTCGCGCTCTTCCCGCACCTGACCGCCGAGGAAAATGTGGCTTACGGACTCAGCGTGCTTAGCCCGACGGAACGGCAAAAGCGCAGCCGCGAAGTGCTGAATGCTTTTCGCATCGATCAAGTGCGCGACCGGCGACCGGCGCACATTTCCGGCGGCGAGCGGCAGCGCGTGGCATTGGCACGGGCGCTCGTAACCGAACCGCGAGCCCTGCTGCTCGACGAGCCATTGGCGGCTCTCGACCGTCCGACTAAGTCGCTTCTTGTCGGCGATCTGCGCAAGTGGAACCAGAATCACCGGGTTCCAATTCTTTTCGTGACTCACAACGGCGAGGAAGTATTTGCGCTTGGCGACGAAGTCATCATGCTGGAAGCGGGAAGAATCGTGGCGCAGGGACAGCCGCACGAGGTGATGCGGGCTCCGCAACTGGAAACGGTGGCTCGCTTGTCGGGATTCGAAAACATTTTTTTCGCGACGGTCCGAGCGCAGCACGAAGATCGCGGCACCATGACGTGCCGTTTGGGCGGCGGGCAGTTAGAGCTCGAAACGCCGCTGGTGCGCGCGGAAGTTGGATCGCATGTGCGCGTCGGCGTTCGCGCTGGAGACCTATTGCTGGCCATCGAACATCCACGCGGGCTGAGCGCCCGCAATGTGTTGGCGGGAACAATCCGGCGGATTGAGCAAAGGGACGTGATCATCTCGGCCGTGGTGGATTGCGATGGCACCGAATTCGAGGTGCATCTGACGCTGGCGGCGCGTGACGCGCTGCAACTTGGCCCAGGGAAGAACGTTTGGGTCGTGGTCAAAACGCATTCGTGTCATTTGATGGGGATGTAGGCCGCGACGTCGTTCTTAGTGCTCTGGGGTGTCGCGACGATTCCAAAGGTGGGCCGCCCCGTCCGCAGCTCGATTCCTTTCCGTCACGCGCAGGTTCGTTCTCGCATTTCCGCTCGTTGGGCGGGACGCCCGCCGGGACGGCTGCGCGACGCGGGGGCGGCTCGTCTACTATTTCGGCAGCAGCGCGATCACGGCGATCCACTGGCCGTTTCGTTCTTTGCTATAGGCGATGGTTCCTCCCAATCGCTGGGCTATGTCCTCCGGCAACAGATCGCGATGGTAGCCGAAATATTTTTCTTTGATGCGCTGCCATGCATCCCAATTTTCGAATAGGGGATGCGGCGGCTGGTACTTGGTGGAAAAAACCAGAAGCACGTCGAAGCGGTCGCGCGCTTTCACCGCGATGTCGATCTGCGGAGATGAGAAATCATCGACGCGCCCCGCCCGGAACGGGCGCCCGACATAGCCGAGCCACGGACGGCTGAGCTCGTCCGACGCAGGCCATGCAGTTAGCACCCGTGCGCGGGGATATTGCAGCTCGAGAAAACGACTGGCCTCGGCGTGCATCACGATATAGTCGCGATAAGCCAGGTTATCTTCGAGAGAGAATCCATACGGGGGATTGGTGAACAGGCCCGCGATAAATGCGATGGCGACGGCGGCCACAATCAATTTCCACTGCCGCGCGCGGCACCACAATGTCGCGACTAGCGCCAGAATCACCAAGGGAACCACCGGCAACATGTAGCGAGCGAGCACCGCTCCGCCGACGGCCGACATGAATGCCAGATAGGCGAGACTGACGACAAGGAATGCAGCCTGCATCCAAAAAGCGATTCGCGGACGAGCGACGCTTCTCTCAGAACTCCTATCCACGCCACTATCCATCCGCGGCGGTTGAAGCATGGCTAAGACTCCCGCCAGCGTCAACAAGTAGAGATTGAAATATCCGAGGAGTTGCCAGAGCCTCATCCCCAGTGCGAACGGGATGCGCATGGGATTGAGGGTGGCGGCGACATTGTAGCGAAAAAATTCCGGATTGCCGAGCAGGAAGCCGGTCTTTGCATAGTGGTACCAATACCAGGCCGCAAGCGGGACGGCGGGAAGCAGCAAAAAAAGGAACCCTCCAGGCTTACCCGCTGGGGGAAGAAATG
>JAYUJG010000126.1:0-5531 GCA_043765355.1 Acidobacteriaceae bacterium
GTAGTATTCCGTCTTGAATCCCGCAGACTTGCCGTCGTCGAAAGTAAAGTGCGGATCCGAGACTTCGAGATGCAGGCACTTGAGATCGTCCCAGGCGAATTTCTCGAGCGCTTCGAGCGCAGCGCGGCGTGGGACGCCGGGATTGAGATTGAAGCCGATGTACGGAGTTGTCCACCCGGGAAACGAACTGCCCAGGACTTTCATGCCGAACTTTGAAAAGGTGAGGCCGCTGAAAAAGCCGAGGACATCGCTTTTATCGCGCAGCTCCGCGAGCACGGGAATCGCGTTCTGCGCCTCGGCGATGAATTGCAGCCACTCGCGCGTCTGGAAGACGGTGCGGTCGGCGCAGGCGTCGAGGCGCTTCCAGTCGACGGATTTTAGGTCGATACGATGCAACTTCATGCTTGTAGGCTCGTTACCTCAGCGGCTAAAGCCGGTTCAACACAATACCTTAACCGCAGCGTTGAAGCGCTGCGCCGCCCAAAATCATTACCATAGATCTCTTACCAGCAGATTCCTTCATAGGTTCGGGCACCTTCCGGGCGCTTTGTCTTGTCCAGATGGATCAGGTCAATCACGATCTGCTCGGGCCGGAGATACTTTGCCAACTGGGCTTTGCTCGCCGATTTGTTGCCCAGAATTACTACTTCCGCATTTTTTAACGTGGCTTCGAGATCTGCCGAGAGTACCGAGCCGATGTGCGGGATGACTTCTTCGATGTATTGGCGATTGGAACCCGCGAGACGGCCGAGCGAAACGTCCTCGTCCCAGACTTTCACTTCGAGACCTTCGCCCATCAGGCGCTTGATCAACTGCACTTGCGGGCTCTCGCGCAGATCGTCGGTTCCCGCTTTGAAGCTCAGACCGAGCTGGGCAATTCTCTTCTTGCCCGTGTTCATCACCATTTCCACGGCGCGATCGACGTGCTCGGCGTTGCTCGGCATGAGCGATTCCAGCATCGGCAACTTGAGGTCGAGTTCTTTGGCTTTATAGGTGATGGCGCGCAGATCTTTCGGAAGGCACGACCCGCCGAAAGCGAAACCCGGGGAAAGATATGCGGGAGAAATATTCAGCTTGGTATCGGAGGTGAAAATCCTGGTGACTTCCTGCGCATCAACGCCGAGATGTTTGCACATGGTCCCCATCTCGTTGGCGAAGCCGACTTTTACGGCGTGATAGCAGTTGGAGAAATATTTCACCATCTCGGCGACCGGAATGGTTGTCTCATAGAGAGTGCCGGGAGTGTTGTTGTAGAGTTCGCGCAGCGGCGCGAGATGGCGGTTGTCGCTCGCTCCAAGGATGGTGTACGGCGGATTCAGAAAGTCGGCCACGGCGCTGCCTTCGCGCATGAACTCCGGGTTATAGCAAACGGTGAAATCCTCCCCGCACTTTTTGCCGCTGGCTTTTTCAAGGATCGGAAGCACGACTGTTTCGGTCGTTCCGGCGAGCACCGTGCTGCGCAGCACAAAGACGTGCGGAGATTTTTTCTGGCGGATGGCGGCGCCGATTTCGCGGGCCACGCTTTCAATGTGGCTGAGGTCGAGCTTGCCATTTTTCAAGCTCGGCGTTCCGACGCAGACGAACGACACCTCCGAATTGAGCACGGCTTCGGTGGCGTCGGTGGTCGCCCGCAGCAGACCCACGCGGTGCGCCTCGGCAACCATTTCGCTCATTCGCGCTTCGACGATCGGGGTGCGGCCAGAACCCAGCATCTCGACTTTGGCGTTGCTCACATCCACGCCAATGACGCTGTGGCCCATGGAGGCGAAGCAGGCCGCCGAGACCGAACCGACGTATCCCAACCCAAAGATGCTAACCGACAAGCCCAAGTAAGTTCTCCTAAGCGTTAAGGATCAAAATCGAGTATCCGGGGCTAGAACTGAGCCTTATGAACTATACCAACTCCGGGTGAAACACTTGCAAACCGGTCTCCATCGGGTCGCGGAGCAGGCTCCAAGCTAAGCAATAACATGCTTATTTTCTTTATCTTACATGATATCCCGAGAGTTCACTGGAGTCCACGGAGTAGCGGGGCAAAAAGTGGACAACTTTTTCCACCCGAGAGCAGCGAAATGGGCTAACTTCCCCCACAACCCTCATCGTACGCGGCCTCGGGCCCTAAATCGCAGTCACGAACCAGCAAGGGTATCCACCGTAACCGGAGCGTCGAATGGAGCCTTTTCAGCATGTAAGATGAAGACATTGTGGCTTCCGGATGGCAAAGCAAACTGGCGCGCCTAGCCCGAATGGACTGGGAAGAGGCGCGGGTGCGCCTGGGGCAGGAATTCCACAAGCAGAGCGACCTGGTCAGTTATCGGATGGGCGCCCGGCCTGGGACGATGGGGCTAAACGGAGCTTCGACGACGGTGGCGGGGCAATTCTTTTTTTCGGGCGGCGAGGGTTTGGAGCGATCGGAGCGAGCCGATTTGTTGCGCCACCAGTTGCCCGGCGACGCGGCCGCAATCCTGGGCGAGGCCGATGAAATCTGCGCGCATCGTTTTCGACTGCTGGGCTACGAGAACCTTAGCTTCACCGCAAACGGTGGCGGCGAGTCCAATGCCAAGTCAACAGACATCGACTGGCATCTTGATCCCGTACACGGCAAACGGGCGCCGCTCGACCCGTGGTTCAAGATTCCCTTTCTTGATTTTTCGGTAGTTGGCGACCACAAAGTTACCTGGGAGCTGAATCGGCATCAGCATCTGGTGACACTCGCAAAGGCGCGGCTGCTGAGCGGCGACAAGAAATATTCGAGAGAGTTAGTCGCACAGTGGCATAGCTGGATCCGAGCCAATCCGTATCCTTTGGGAATTAACTGGGGAAGCACGCTCGAGGTCGCGTTCCGAAGTTTGTCGTGGATCTGGGTGGATCAACTATTGGCAGGTACGCCGGAGTGTACTGAGTTTCGCGCGGAACTCGCACCGGCACTTGCCTTTCACGGGCGCTACATGGAGCGCTATCTATCGACTTATTTTTCTCCGAACACGCACCTGCTGGGTGAAGCGGTGGCGCTGTTTTTTCTGGGCACGTTGTATCCGCAAATGCCGAGGGCGGCGCACTGGAAGCGATCCGGCTGGCAGATTGTGCAACATGAAGCGGGGCGGCAGGTTCGTCCGGATGGCGTTTACTTTGAGCAATCGCTGCACTATCACGTTTACGCGCTGGACTTTTTTTTATACGCGCGGATGCTTGCGGCGCGGAATGGAATCGACGTTCCGGCCGGGTACGACGCGGTGCTTGCGCGAATGCTGAGTGTAGTCGCGGCGCTTGCACAGGCCGGGCCGCCCGAGGGCTTTGGCGACGATGATGGCGGCAGGCTGTGGAATCCGCGGCGCAATCGGACCGAGCACATGACCGATCCGCTGGCGCTGGGCGCGGTGATTTACGCGAAAGAGTTTTGCGCGGCGCGGCTGACGGAAGAGGCGATCTGGCTTTTTGGCGAGCTGGCGGTCGAAAGACTTTCGCAACGCCAGGGACACGCCGCGCCGCTCTCGACCGCGTTTCCCGACGGCGGAGTTTATGTGCTGGCAGATTCGCAACCGTTCGCGCAGATCATGGCGGTCGATGCCGGTCCGCAGGGCGTGGGCCGTTCCGGACACGGCCATGCCGATGCACTGAGCCTCCGCCTGACGATGGATGGCCGGCGCTGGCTGGTGGATTCCGGCAGCAATGTCTACATCTCGAAAGATCCGGCTGACCGAGATACATTTCGCGGGACGGGCGCGCACAACACGCTGCGCGTTGACAACGTCGACCAGGCTGTAGCCGGCGAACCTTTCTCGTGGACTGAGATTCCAACGACGCGGGCCGAGGATTGGGTTGCGGGCAAGACTTTCACTTACTTCGCGGGCAGTCACAATGGCTATGGGCGGCTGGCGGATCCGGTCGTCCATCGGCGGCATGTGCTGAACATCGCAGGTGGCATGTGGCTGGTGCGCGATCTTGCGCTCGGCAAATCAGAACACGAGTTGGAAATAAGATGGCGCTTCGCTCCCGATCTTGGCGTTCGCAACTCGGGCGCGGGACGAGTGGAAATATCGCAGGCAGGCGATGCATCGGGAGCATCGGGACTGAGCCTGATCATGCCGGAAGGAACGGTCTGGCAAGCCGCGACCGAAGTCAGCCGGACTCTACTGTCGCCCGCGTACGGCGCTTTGCAGGCCGCGCCCTTGGTGCGCTGCGCGGCCCGAGTGACATTGCCGACAGAAACGGCGACGGCGCTGATACCGCGGCACGGCGCGATCCGAGAGGCCGGCGAACCGAGGCTGGCCAGCATGACGCAGGCGGCGGTGCAGGTCTACGAACTCGACGATCAAGAGGGGAGCCACGGATTCTTTTTTGCCCTGGACTCCGCTGGCAACAACGAGCCATGGAGTTTCGGTCCGTGGTCTTCCGATGCGCGCGTACTCTATTGCCGCGTTGCAAGAGAAAAGCTTGCACATTTGGTTGTGATCGGCGGAACGAAAGTGTCGTGGCAAGGGCAGTCTCTGCTGAGGGCCGCGGCCCCATCTGCATTTTTCGAGTGGCGCAAGAGAGATGCAGTCCTGAACACGGCGACGGACGGGTTCTCGGTTACGCCGTTGTTTGAGCAATTGGCGGGCGGCTCTCCCGATGCGTCGCCGCGCCTGAATGACAGTTCGTCAACCTACGCGGAGAGACACTGAAATGTGCGGGATCGCTGGAATTCTTGAATTCGGACGGGGCGAGCGCGCGAACTCTACCGCGCTCCGCGAGATGTGCCGCGTCATCACGCATCGCGGGCCAGACGACGAAGGCTTTTATACCGACGGCGCGGTTGGCATCGGGATGCGCCGGCTGAGCATTGTCGATGTGGCGGGCGGACATCAGCCGATTTCGAATGAAGATGGCACGCTGTGGATCGTTTTCAACGGCGAAATCTACAACCATCTCGCGTTGCGTGAGCAGCTCATCGCGCGCGGCCATCGCTACGTCACGCACAGCGACACCGAAACCGTCATTCATCTCTTTGAAGAGTACGGCGCGGATTGCGTCCAGCATTTGCGCGGCATGTTTGCCTTCGCTGTTTGGAATCGCAATACCAAGACGCTTTTCATCGCGCGCGACCGGCTGGGGATCAAACCTCTCTACTACCAATTGACGAAGGATCGTCTGCTGTTCGGTTCGGAAATCAAAGTGCTATTCGCGCATGGCGACAACCGTCCCGAGTTCAATCGCTCGGCCCTCCCGGAATATTTGGCGTTTGGATATTTGTCGGGCGAAGAAAGCTTTTACAACGGAATTCGCAAGCTGCTGCCCGGCCACACGATGACGATTGGTCCGGATGGCAAGGAGCAAATCCGGCAGTACTGGGATTTGGACACATCGAAGACGCATGCATCGCGCGAAGAAAGTTACTACGTTCAGAGCTATCGCGAACTGCTTGAAGGCGCTGTCAACAGCCATCTGATGAGCGACGTGCCGCTGGGCGTGTTCCTGAGCGGCGGCGTCGATTCGAGCGCGGTGGCCGCGCTGATGACGAAGATGCGGCACGAACCGGTCGAGACTTTTTC
>JAYUJG010000127.1:0-6917 GCA_043765355.1 Acidobacteriaceae bacterium
AAAGACAAAGACAAAGACGACAAGAACGACGGCGACCCGCTCTTCAAGGGCATGAAGTACCGCTCCATCGGTCCCTTCCGCGGCGGACGCTCTCTCACCGCCGCTGGCATCCCGGGTGACCCGACCACCTACTATTTCGGCTCGACCGGCGGCGGTGTCTGGAAATCCACTGACGGCGCGAACACCTGGTCTCCCATCTTCGACAAAGACGGCGCGCCCTCAATCGGCAGCATCGCCGTGGCTGGCTCCGATCCGAACATCGTCTACGTCGGCACCGGAGAAGCCTGCATCCGCGGCAACATCTCTCACGGCGATGGCGTCTGGAAATCGCTGGATGCGGGAAAGAGCTGGAAGAGCGTCGGCCTGAAAGATTCGCGAGCCATCGGCAAAGTGATCGTGAATCCACGTAATCCCGACATTGCTTTTGTAGCAGCGCTCGGTCATCCCTTCGGTCCGAACACCGAGCGCGGCGTTTTTCGTACCACCGATGGCGGCAAGACGTGGGACAAAGTTCTCTACAAAGACGAAAACACGGGAGCCATTGACGTCGCCTTTGATCCGAAAAATCCCAACATTTTATTTGCCTCGCTCTGGGAAGCGAGGCGGACTCCGTGGACGCTTTCGAGCGGAGGTCCGGGCAGCGGCATCTATCGATCCGCGGACGGCGGCACGACGTGGAAGCAAGTGCAGGACCACGGCCTGCCCAGGGGCCCGTACGGTCGCATCGGAATTGCAGTCGCAGCCAACTCCGAACGCGTGTTTGCTTTGATTGAAGCGAAAGAAGGCGGCGGCCTCTACCGTTCCGACGACGGCGGCGACAGTTGGGATATGGTCAATGGGAGCCACGGCCTATTGCAAAGGGCGTGGTATTACATGCATGTGATCGCAGATCCGCAGGACGCGAATACTCTTTATGTTGCGGATGTCGAGTTCTTCAAGTCCACTGACGGTGGCCGCAACTTCAATAAAATTAAAGTTCCGCACGGCGACAATCACGGTCTCTGGATTGATCCGAGAAATACAAAAAGAATGATCGCCTCCAACGACGGCGGCGCGACCGTCAGCCTCGACGGCGGCAAGTCGTGGACCCGCGAAGACAACCAGCCGACCGCGCAGTTCTACCACGTCATCACCGACACGCGGACGCCGTACTACGTCTACGGCGCGCAGCAGGATAATTCAACCGTAGCCATCGCCAGCCGCAGCGACGACGGCTCCATTGGACGCGACGATTGGTACGCAGTGGGCGGCGGCGAAGCCGGATACGTCGCTCCCGATCCTCGGGACCCGAATATCGTCTATGCCGGAGATTATCAAGGCAACTTGACCCGCTTCGACCGCCGCACCAATCAAGTCAAGAGCATCGCGGTCTGGCCCGAACTCACCGACGCTCGGGGCGCAGCTCCGCTCGATCACCGCTTTCAGTGGACCGCCCCCATCGTCACCTCGCCGCAAGATCCAAACACGATCTACTACGGCGGCGAGCGCGTTTTTAAAACCACCGATGGAGGAACGCACTGGGAAGCGATCAGCGGCGACCTCACCCGCAACGACAAATCCAAGCAGATACCGTCAGGCGGTCCCGTCACCGTCGACGACACCGGCACCGAATATTACGATACCGTTTTCTCTATCGCTCCCTCGCCGCTGAGCAAAGGCTTGATCTGGGCCGGCACCGACGATGGCCTGATCCAGATCACGCGCGATGAAGGGAAGACCTGGACCAACGTCACTGCGAATATCAAAGGTCTGGCCGAGTGGAGCCGCGTTAGTTTGATCGAAGCGTCTCCACACGATGCCGCGACAGCCTACGTGGCAATCGACCGTCATCAGAACGACGACCTCGCGCCGTATATGTACAAGTCGTCCGACTACGGCGCGACCTGGAGCAAGATCACGACGGGAATTCCCGATGGAGCATTTGTCCGTGCCGTCCGCGAAGATCCGAAGAAGAGAGGCTTGCTCTACGCCGGAACCGAGCGCGGCGTCTACGTCTCTTTCGATGACGGGGCGCACTGGCGCTCGCTGCAAATCAATCTGCCCAACACGCCAATTCACGACCTGGTCATCAAGAACGACGATCTGGTCGTAGCAACCCACGGGCGCTCTTTCTGGATCCTCGACGATGTCTCGCCATTGCGCCAGTTCACAGACTCAATCGCCGGGGAAGACGTGCATCTCTACCAGCCCGCAACCGGCTACCGTACCCACACCGGAGACGGTACGGCGCATCTGACCTTTGCGGGCAAGAATCCTCCGAACGGGGCCGTGATTTACTACTACCTAAAGCAACCGTCCAAAGGCAAAGACAAAGACAACAATAGAGACAAATCCAAAGACGAAGTAAGAATCGAAATCCTCGACGCCGCCGGCAACGTGGTCCGCAAATATTCCAGCAGCAAATCCGAACCGCTCGACGAACCGCTCGATCCCGATGACAAGAAACCAGAAAAGCAGATCAAGCCCGAAGACGGCCTGAACCGTTTCGTGTGGGATCTCCACTACGACGAAGCCAAGCGCGTTCCCGGATATTTTCTGTGGGAATACAGTGAAGGCGCGCGCGGTCCGCTGGCCGTGCCCGGAAACTATCAAGTGCGTTTGACCGCGAATGGCAAGACTCTAACCGCTCCATTCGAAGTGAAGATCGATCCCAGGGTGACCACGTCGCAAGCCGATCTGGAAAAACAATTCAAACTGCAGATGGACGTGCGGGAACAATTAAATCGTGTCTACGACGCCGTCAACCAGATTCAAGACGTGCGCGAGCAACTGGACGGACTGAAGAAGCGTCTGGTGCCCGGCGATGCGTCGAAGACTCTGTTCGATGGCGCGAGCGCGCTCAATGCCAAGCTGATCGCCGTTCGGGACCCACTGATCAATTTCAAAATCAGCGCGAGTGAAGACTCTCTCGCCTACGCACCAGGCATTGACGCGAAACTTTCGTTTCTCTCGATGGCGGTGGCAGGCTCTTCCGACTCCGCTCCAACCGCGGCGCAATCCGAAGAATTCGGCAAGCTAAAAAAACAGACCGACGAACTGCTGGCCAACTGGGATCAAGTCAGAAACGCCGACATCACTACGTTCCAGAAATTGGCAGCCGACCAAAACGTTCATTCGATTTATGTGCCGGATGTGAGAAGCGCCAAAGTGCAAGGTGGCGGCGACGAGTAAAAGGGAAGGGAAGGACTTCAGTCTTGCCGTTAAGTCGCCCAAACAAGCGTCGCTTTAGCTTCCGAGGTGAGCTTTGTGCATCTCAAAGACTTCCGAGGGCAGCTTAGCAATCCGCTAAATAAACATCTCGTCCTGCGACCCGCCGTCGCCATTCTTCGGCTGCCGTCTTTTTGCGCCCAGAAATACTTCAAATCCCGTGCTGATCGCCGCCATCAGCCCGTTCACCTGCCGCAGTGGGGAAATCACCGTCTTGTGCACGGCGTCGCTCGTCTCCTCGACCCGGTCCATCGTTCGATTCAGCAGTTCGTCGGCGCGGATCACCTGCAGTCGCGTGCGGTCAAGGGCATCGGTCAACGTGGCGTCAAAGCGCGCCAGTTGATTGCGCACCAGGTTGCTCGACTCGGTGAAATTCGTGCTCATCACTTCAATCTTCGGACGCAAGTCCGCGAGCGTCGTCTGCACGGCCTCCATCGTAGGCAGAGCCTTGGTGGTCACCTGGGTCGCAAGCGCCTCCAGTCTCGCCGTACTCTTGCGCACCGCGAGATAAAGCCCGACGAGAATCCCCGCCTGTACCACTACCGCAAACGTAGTCACTGCAATAAAAACCTTTAGGAGAGTGTCATCCATAGATGCTCCAGTACAAGATGCTCCAGTACAGACGCTGCTGCCGCGAAGCGCTAGCTGTTCTTCGACGGATCGACTCCCGCCGCCGTCTCCTTATACGCTTGACGGCTAGCCTCATACGCGGAGCGCACGCGATCTTTTTGCTCATTGATCACGTCGGATCCGCGATCCATCCAGTCGCTCGCCTGTTCGCGCGCGCGGCGAGCGTGGTGACGCGCGCGTTCCGCGCCTTCCTGCGCCTTCGAACGAAGCACATCGCGCATCTCATCGCCGGCTCGCGGCGCATACAGCACTCCGACTACCGCTCCCACACCCAGCCCCGCCAGAAACCACAAAAAACCGTTGCCATCACGCTCCGCCATAACGCCCTCCTCAAGTTCTTTCTACATCGGATGGTAGCACCGCAATATGTGAAAAACAATTCAGAGAGACAATCGGGCCGTCTCATGATCGGGTCATCGGATCATCGAAAAGCCTTTGACTCTGGCTTTTGACTTTCAAGCACCCGATGACCGGATGACCCGATCAGTGGAAAACAAGCCCTTGTGCCGCGCCCCGCAAAGGCGGAGAATGAGGCGTTTTCAGGAGGCACATTTTTGTCCGACCAAAAATACCGGCAGCGCGGCTACCAGGATTCCGGAGACCGCGGCCGAAAGAAAGAATTCGACAAGTCATCGGCCGCTCCCAAGAAAGAAAACACCTTTGGCCCGCGCCCCATCCAGATGCCCGGCACCCGCACCGTGTCGCGCTGCGCCGAATGCGGAGCCCTGCTGCAAAACCTCTCCGCCACTCTCGGACAATGCCCCAAATGCGGTTTCGACCTGCACGCCTGCAAACAGTGTGAACACTTCGACCCCTCCTGCCGCTTCGAATGTAATCAACCAATCCCCGCCAGAGTCTCTCCCAAAGACAAACGCAACGACTGCTCGTTGTTTTCCATCCGCGTGATGGTGGAAAAGGAAACATCGAGCAAACCCAGTCAGCGTCCGAACGACGCGCGCGCGGCGTTTGATAATTTGTTTAAAGACTGAGGGACGTTCTCAGTTGGGCAAATCGCTAACAGCTCACGGCTGAGCGCTCCGCTGTGAGCCGTTGGCTCTCAGCCGTCAGCACTCCATCAGAATGTCATCTTGACCGGAGCGGAGACTTTACGAAGTGAAGTCTCAGTGGAGTCGAAAGACCTTGCGTTTTCTGGTCTTGGAAGACGCGTCAGGGGGCACTCGGCTGGGGTGCCCCGTCCTATCGCGAAGCGAAGGGCGGGGTGCGAAGAGGGGTAGGCGGTTCGACTTTACTACGGCTTCTGCGTTGGCCGCAGGAGCACTTCGCTGGCGAATGATTGCGGAGCTTGCGTCACGAGCATCGCGACTACGTGCGCCACGTCGGTGGCCTGCAGCATTTTCTCTTCGTTCTTTCCGGGATGCGCGCTGAATTCGGTATGAACCGATCCCGGACAGACCACCGAGACGCGAATGTTGTGGGGACGCAATTCTTCGGCGACGGAATAGGTTAGTCCGTTCAATCCCCATTTTGAGGCGGCGTAGGCGGCTGCGTTGGGCAGAGCGTTCTTGCCCGCCAGCGATGAGATGTTGATGATGTGGCCGGTGCGGGCTTTGACCATGATTGGCGTGAGGCAGCGGATGCAGTAGAAGACGCCGCGCAAATTTGTGTTCAGCACGCCGTCCCAATTGTCGGGTGTGAGTTGGAGCAGCGGGCCTGCTGGTCCGGGGATTCCGGCGTTGTTTACAAGAATGTCGAGGCGATGGAAAGTGCGATCGACGCGATCGGCGAGTGATTCCACAGAACGCAGATCGGTGACGTCACATTCGATGATTGATGCATTGCCGGAGCGGCGACTGAGGCTGCTGCCGCTGTGGTCGATGGCTGCGGCGGTTTGCTCGAGCATTTTGCGATTGCGTCCGCAGAGGATGGTGTGCGCTCCCAGTGCGGCCAGCTTCACGGAGATGGCGCGGCCAATGCCCCGTCCGGCGCCAGTCACGACGGCTACCTGGCCTTCCAGGGGCGGGTTGGGTGCGGTGTTTGGCACGAAGAGTGTCCTTCCTGAAAGCGAGTTTATTCTATTTCGGATGGAGGGCGTTGGGTAGCGAGGAGGCGGGTGCGCTTGTCTTTATGGAGAGTGGCTTGCGTTTTGGCATCCAAGGAAATGAGGATTAAGGATCAGACAAAACCCCAAAGAGCGTCAACCGCAGGGTACAGGGCCGCGCGGAGGAACCGGAGACTCAATCAGAGTTCCCGAAATCTTTCGGGTGATTGAGGCGAGCAAGGCGCTTGCCTTAGCGAGAGGACATCCTTATAATCCGCTCACCGGAATCATGTTAGGCTCGGTGTATGCGACAGGCTAGGCGTGAGTTTCGGGGTCCGTGGCGCGTGCCCGACGCCAGGCTTGGTGGAATCGGGCAAGAAATTAAGTCCAACTTCCCCGAAGAGTTCAAGGAGCTATGTTAATGAAGAAGATTCTAATCGCGATGTTGCTGGTAGCTGCGGTTACCGCCGTCGCTCAAACCACAGCCGCACCTGCGCCGCCTGCGGCAGCGCCTCAGAAAAAAGAGATTAAAGATCCGGCTGAATATAACGCGTATGTGGGTGCGGTGCAGCAAACGGACGCTGCGGCGAAGGTCAGCGGCCTCGAAGCGTTCATGACGCAGTACCCGAACAGCGTGATGAAGGAAGATGCGCTGGAGCTGCTGATGGGCGCTTATCAGGGGACGAACAATCAGCCCAAGATGCTGGAGACGGCGGGGAAAGTGTTGCAGGCGAATGCGTGCAACATTCGAGCGCTGGCGCTGGTGACGTATACCAGGCAGTCGATGGCGGTGGGCAATCAGGATCCGACGCATAATTTTCCGGACGCGGGGCAGAACGCGGAGAAGGGCTTGCAGTGTCTGACAACGGCCGTAAAGCCGGCGGGAACGACCGACGCGGACTGGCAGAAGTTGCAGGCGCAGACGACAACGATCTTTGACGGCGCGGCGGGACTGGCCGCTTTCCAGGCCAAAAATTACGCAAAGGCCGAGCAATATTTGAGGAAGGCGGTCGAGACCGATCCAGCCAACTTGCTTGACGTCTATGATCTGGCGCTGGCGTACCTTGCGGCCGGGCCGACC
>JAYUJG010000128.1:0-4610 GCA_043765355.1 Acidobacteriaceae bacterium
CCCTTGATACGTCGCCATCGCCACGCCGTGCCCCGCATACCCAAGCGCGAAATAGACGCCGTCCATCTGCCCAGCGTGCGGCATGATGTCGAAACAGAAATCGACCGTGCCGCCCCACACATATTCCACTTTGGTGTCGCTTAGTTGCGGATACACCTCAATCATTCCCCGGCGCAGAATCTCGGCGCTCTTGCGGATGGTCTGATCCGTCTCCGGGAAAAACGCCGCCCGCCCGCCAAACAACATCCGGTTGTCGGGTGTGAGTCGATAGTAATAAAGATAATTTTTGGAATCGTAAATCTGGCGATGGCGCGGGATCAGTTCGCGGGCGAGGGCTTCGGGCAGAACTTCCGTCGTGATGATGTACGACCCAATGGGAATTATCTTCTTCCGCAGCGCCGGAGTCGCCGCGCCCGTGTAACCGCTGGTACCAACCAGCACATGGCTCGCCCAGATCGCTCCTCGCGAGGTGTTCAGCCGAAAGCCGGACGCACCTTCGCGTGATTCGCGCTCAATGTTTTGCAATCGCGTACGCTCCGCGATCTGCGCCCCAGCTCGCATCGCGGCCACTCCAAGTCCCGCCACATAACGCGCGGGATTGAGCCCCGCGGAAACGTCATCGACCATGCCGCCGTAATAAATGTCAGAACCAATTTCGCTGCGCAGTTCGCCGCGAGGCACCACCCGCAACTGGTGATTGAATTCGCGCGCGATGACCTCCACCTGCCGCGCATAGTCATCGAAATGCGCTTGCTTGCAGGCGACTTCCAGATGTCCGCAGCGCGAGAAATCGCAGGCGATATTCTCCTCTTGCACGATGCGCTCAACCACATCGATGGTCTCAAGCGACGCGGCATACATGCGGCGCGTAAGCTCGCGTCCGTAAGATGAGATTAGCTGGTTAACACCCAGCTTCAGCCCGGTAAGCACCATGCCGCCGTTGCGCGAACTCGCACCCCAGCCAACCGTCTCGGATTCCACTACGACAACCCTAGCCCCGCGTTTGGCCAGCGCCAAGGCGGCCGACAGCCCGGTGTATCCCGCGCCTATGACCGCGACGTCAGCCTTCTCCGGCAAGGGCTGCACCGCAGGCGCGGGCATCTGAACCGTGGTGAGCCAGTAGTTGCGTTCCGTGGGCATCTGATTTCTTGGTTCTATCCTTCGTGTACCTTAGTGTCCTTAGTGGTTGCCGCGTTTTCTCAACCACTAAGGACACTACGGTACACGAAGAAAAACAACTACAGTACCGCCGTCTCGTGAATCGTCCGCCCCTCGGCAAATCGCGAGAAGTTCAACAGAGACGAATCGATCAACTCGGTCTTCCCCCTCAGAATCAAATCGCTAAGAATCCTTCCCGTGGCCGGCGAATGCATCACCCCGTGCCCGCTGAATCCGTTAGCAAAAAAAAATCCGGGCACTTCAGGAGACTCCCCCAGAATCGGATGATGGTCCGGCGTCATTTCATAAAGCCCCGCCCACGCCCGCTTCGGATTGACCGCAACATTTTCGAACACCGGCACCCGATCCGCTGCGCGAGTCAGTATCTTCTCGATGAAGCCCAACTCGAAATCGGTCTTATATCCCGGAGTTTCGTCAGGATCATTCCACGCCAGCAGAAATCCGCGGCTCTCGGGACGGAAATGGAACCCGGAAGACATATCGACGATCATCGGCGCTGTATGTGGGAACTGATCAAACGGTTCGGTCGGAACCAGCATACGCCGCAGCGGCTCGACCGGAAGATCGATGCCCACCATCTTCGCAATCGGAGCCGCCCAAGCCCCCGCGCAATTGACCACGACACGAGTCGAGACCGGGCCGCGGGTCGTCCCAACTTCCAAACCGCCGCCATCTCCACCGACGTCGCGCTTAATCCCAGTGACGCCGGCATTCTTCCAAAGCGTGGCACCGTGATCGCTTGCCCAACTCATAAATCCGATCATGGCGCTATAAGGATCGACAAATCCATCCGTCGAGCAAAAGCTGCCACCAACAACGTCGTCACCGCGAAGCTGCGGAAACATCGCGCGAATCTCGTCGCCCGTAACCAGCCGGACGTCCTTCAACCCCATCGCAACTTGCTTTTCGTAATTCGTTCGCAAATAAGCCAGGTGATGATCGTTCGTCGCGCAAAAAAGATATCCCTGCGGACGGTAGTCGCAGGGATGACCGACGCGATCTTCAAAGCTGGCATAGAACGGAATCGAGTACAGCGACATCTGAATGTTCACGGGCGTGGAAAACTGCGCCCGCACCCCACCCATGCTCTTGCCCGTGGATCCCTTGCCCTGCGCCGTCTCGCGCTCCAGCACCAGAACGTTTTTACAACCAGCAGCGACGAGGTGATAGGCGATGCTGCAGCCGACAATCCCTCCGCCGATGAGAACGACGTCTGCTGTTTGCATGGATAATTGGCGATCCAGAAATCAATCGACAGGCAGTGCGCGCAGCTGCAACCGGAGGCGATCGACCTCAGGCAAAGGCGGCGGTAAACGCGACTCCGATCAGCACCACGACGGCGAACCAGCCAAAAACAACGGCGAACACCGTTCCTCCAGAATTCGTGCGAATTGTAGTCCGCGAGCAAACGCTAGACAAGAGGCTTGACGGCGCTCGTGTGGTGACGGGGTTCCGCCCCGTTCCGGAGGGGCGAAGCCCCCGCCACCTCAGTCGCTCTCCGATCTCCGATCACGTCGCCGCCATCTCGGGCGTCGCCGCCAGCAGCCTGCGCGTGTACTCGTGCCGCGGCTGGCTCGTGATCTGCTCCGCGCTCCCGATCTCGACAATCTTGCCCTGATACATCACCGCAATTCGCGTCGATAGGTAGCGCACCACCGGCATCGAGTGCGATATAAAAAGGTAGGTGAGCCCGAATTCGCGCTGCAGTTGCTGCAAGAGATTTACGATCTGCGCCCCCACGCTGACGTCGAGCGCGGACACCGGCTCATCGGCAACAATAAACTTCGGCCGCAACGCCAGCGCGCGAGCAATCCCAATCCGCTGCCGCTGCCCGCCGGAAAATTCGTGCGCATAGCGCCGCATCGCCGATTCATCCATCCCAACCGCGCGCAAGAGTTCTGTCACCCGCCGCCGCCGCGCATCGGCGCCAAAAGTTTCGCCCGCATTTTGTCCGGCTGTTCCTCCGGCAATCTCCCGATGCACAATCAGCGGCTCGGCGATCACGTCCTCGACCCGATAGCGCGGATCAAGCGAGCCAAACGGATCCTGAAAAATAATCTGCATGTCGCGCCGAAGGCGTCGCAACTCAGAACCACTCGCCCGCACCAGGTCGACTCCATTAAAAACGATCGCCCCCGAAGTCGGCTCGATCAGTCGCAGGATCAGCCGCCCCAGCGTGCTCTTGCCCGATCCCGATTCCCCCACCAACCCAAGCGTTTCGCCAGCGTGGATATCGAGCGACACGTCGTCCACCGCGCGAACCTGGCCGCCGCGCCCGCCGCCAAACGGCGATTCTTCGTGATCGTAAACCTTCGTCAAACTTCGCACTTCAACTAAGGCCACTGGTTAACTCCCAACCATTTGCCGCATACGGTCAAGGAAACCGCATTGCGGACTACAGTAGCCGACTAACATCCCTATTTTCCCAGCATTCCATATTCTGGAATATGGAATGAACCCTCACCCCGCTATCATCGGCACCGCCGCCAACGCTGCCACCATACCAATCGTCCTCCCACGGCTGAAGTGCTCGTGCAAAAAAATCCGCGCCAGCACAACCGTAATCGCCGGATAAAGAGAGCTCAGCACAACCGCGTTGTCCAAGCGTCCGATTTGAGCCGCGCGGATGAAGACGGCGCTTCCCGTGATGTCGAGAATTCCGCACACCACCGCAATCCCCAGCACCGGCGCGGCCACCGCCCGCAGGTGTCTTCCGAAAAAAACGTAGGCTCCCGTCACCAACAACGACCCAGACCGCGAGCAGGTGGCCACCCACAACGCCGAAGCATTGCCCGCCTGGTGAATGCATAAGTAAAAGCCGGCGAATCCGATTCCCGCAAGCACGGCCATCCCCAAGCCCTCGGGGCGCGCCGCTCCAGCTTCACTCCGCGAAATCAGCCACACCCCGATGCCCGCGAGAATGAATCCCAAAATATGCCGGCGGCCCGGAAGCCCCTCGGCAAAGGCAGTCACAAGCGTGGGAATCGCGGCCCCGAGAACTGCGGCCACAGGCGCAACCAATCCCATATTTCCGCCAGCTAATGAACGATAAAACAACGCCAGCGCAATGCCTCCTACGGAGCCGGCCACCAAAGACCACACCACGCTGGAATTTCCCGGAAATGGCGCGCGCGTCATCAACGCCAGCGACCCGACCGCGATCACGCCGCTAAGGTGCACAATGGCGGTGAATAGAAAGGCATTCGCGCGCCGCGCACCCACTCCGCCCAGAAAGTCGCTCGCGCCCCAGACTCCGACCGCCGTCAAGCTATACACAGCGGGAATATATTGGACCGCAACCGACATAGGGATTCGAGATTAGCACGCTCGCCGGAGCGACTGCGCAGTCGGAGTTCTAGCGCTAGTTCGAATCGAAAAAACCCGGACGTTTCGAATATTTTTCCCCAACCTGTTAGAGAATCTCCGATCGA
>JAYUJG010000129.1:0-5412 GCA_043765355.1 Acidobacteriaceae bacterium
TGGCGGGAAACATTTCTGCGACAACATCGCCCGCGCCGGCCCGTCCTGGAGCCTATATGGCTCCTCCAGAGTTCGTGAAACACTGCGCGCAATGCCACCTGCTGACGTTCGACCCGCGATTCGGCGACCAACAGGTTCCACACGATCAACCAGACGCGGTGCGCAAGTTTCTGAAAGCGCGGTTTGGCGAATACATCGCGACGCACCCGGCATCCGTGCATGTGGTTGAGAAGTTCGATCGGGAACTGCCGGAGCGTCCGCACGCACTGAAAACCGCGCGCAATGCCGAGGAGTGGGTCGACGATCGCGTCGAAGACGCGGAATGGCTCCTCTACCGAAAAACCTGCAAGCAGTGCCACACGCTGGCGCCGGGAAAGGGCGCGCTGCCCGAGGTCGCCGGGGCACTCATCACAACGCGCTGGCTGTTGCACGCTGATTTCGATCACTACCCGCATCGCGCTGTGGCTTGCGGCAGTTGTCACTTGAAGGCGATCAACAGCCGCGAGACTTCCGACGTGCTAATTGCGGGGATCGCCAGTTGCCGGAGTTGCCATCGCGAAGGTGGTCCGTCGCGCGACGCGGCCGAAGGACGTTGCTTTGAATGCCACCAGTATCACGACTGGTCGAAAGCAAAACGGACCAGGGGGAGCTACACCATTCCCGAGCTGCGAGGCAGCACGCGGTTACTTTTTCCCTAACGCTCCTTGCACGGTACCGTGCGGGTCATTGCTGAGCGAATCATCGCGATTGGTCACCGTGTAGAGCTTTCCATCCCGCAGATACATTCTTTCGAGTTCCTGGCGATTGAACGGGCGCGAGCCACGGCGGCCAAAGACCGCGAGTTGGTTGCCGCTCTCGTCCACGGCGCGATCGCGATCGATGCCTTTGGAAACTGCGAGAGCAGGTTCGCGCGTCCGATACGACGCAATCAGCTTCGGTGCCGGGCGCGGACTGAAGCCCAGGAATCCAGGGACGGTCTGCGGGGAGAACAGTTGCACCACGCGAAGGCCATTCCTGCCGTCGGCCACGTAGGCGAAGAGACTGGAGCTGACCATGCCGAGCTTGACGTCGTTGGCGTCGCTGAGCGCGCCGTCCGCCGAGAATATCTGGTCGAGCCGCGGCTCCTCGGGATGCTCCACATTGATGATCGCCAGGCCCTGTTTTCCAGCAGCAACATAGGCGTAGGTACGGGCGACGTAAATGTTTCGACCATCCTCAAGCGCGACGGTCGCGCCCGGCACCGGCGCCGGCTTCGCAAGGTTGGTAACGTCGAGCACTTTCAGACCTTCGCGATCCACCACGAACCCATAGCGGAACTGTACTGCAATCCCGCGGGCGTCTTTTAAGAACGGCGCGCCGATCTCCGCTGTGATGCGCGGCTGCAGTGGGTTGTCGAGATCGACCACGACCAATCCCCGATCGCATAGGACGTAGGCATACGTTCCTGCAATGGTGATGCGGCGCGCGCCATTCAGAGCGCCTTCCGGATTGAAGGCTAGAGCGCGCTTCAGAAAATTATTTGCGGGATTGCCATCGAGCAGGGTGCCGAGGCCCGGGCTCTTGCTCTTAAGATTCGGATCGCCGACGACGACCAGGCCTTCGTACTTGTCGGCCACATAGAGAAATGCGTACATCGCGTGCGCCGACTGCTCCTCGTTTTCCTTGAGATGCGAACGCAGCGGGTCCACGGCGAGCGTGGTCGGCGTCGCCACCGCCATCGCGTATTTCGTCGGCAGATAGAATTTCTGCCCCAGCGGAGACACCGGCGCCGTCACCATGCGCTGAGAAATATCTTTGTTGTCGATATTTGCGATGTCATAGATCCGCAGCCCGCTCTTGCCCATGGCGGCATACAGGTATTCTCCGCGAGCCTGCACATCGAGAATCTCTGAGCCGCCGCGCTGATGGGCCTCTTTGAGTTCCTGATGCGCGGCCTGGTGACGGGCGTAGTCGTCGGGGTAGGCAATCTTCTGGAAATCGCTGCCGATGATCGCGGGCGGCTCATCGTGTTCGGCGACGGTGACCGCTTCGTAGCCTCCTTTACCGGCGGCGACGAACACGTAGTTGCCGATGAAGTTCATGAAGTTGGTGCCTTGCATGAGAAGTTGGGCCATCCAGGCATTGTTGTCGCCGGAGCTGGAGACGTGGCAATCCGTGCAAGTCTTGGTTTCGCGGGCGCGAACGGTGTGGGGAACGAACGGACTGAAAGCCTGCCCGCTGAAGCCTTCCGCGGAAGTGGTCTGCTGCTGATAGTACAGCCAGTCGCGATCGTTGTTCTGCGAACTCACCTGGACAGCGCACGCGGAGCGCACCGGAGCGACGCGGTGTCCGGTAACGGTGCCGTCGATGCCGAGCGAGTATACGTCGTCGCGCAACACCTGAAAATTGTAGGAGGTCCAATTGCGGGTAGTGAGGCCCTCGTTGTGCAGCATGGGCGTGCGCTGGTTGGCGGTCATCGAGAGATGGCAGCCATAACACGTCGGTGCCCACGAGGAATGGCAGGAGTAGCAGGTCATGCGCTGGTTGGAGTGCGCTAGTTTCGTTTCGTCCGCCGGCACGTCTCCCCCGCTGGTGCCGTCGCGAGTGACGGTCTTGGCCGCACGGGACTTTTCGCTGTAGTGCGGATTGCCCGGCGTGATCGTGTCGAGCACCTGGACGACTTCCCACTCTTTTTCTTTCTCCAGCATCGAGCGTTGATAGAGACGGTCTTCCTTCCAGTAGAAACGACGCTCCAGCCACGGCGTGCGCAGGCGCGACAAGTTCGTTCCTCCCTGCGGCGCTGCCGTGCCAGACGTCATCAGCAATGCCCGCTGCTGAATCGAGCCGTGGCAGTCCACACAATCGATCTCGACGGCGTTACGGGTTTCGCCGTAGAGTTTGCCGTTGCCGTGGCTGTCCTGCTCGAAATGGCAGTCGACGCACTGCATGCCTTTTTCGAGATGAATATCCTGAAGATGGACCGCCTTGTTGAATTTCTCCGGGTCGTCAAACGACACCGGCTTGTCGTTCGCGTCCAGCAGGGTGCCTTTGCGGTCGTGTTTGAACACCGAGCGGAAGATCCAGCCGTGACTGTGGAAGTCGCCAAACTGAGTGTGCTGCAGTTGGCGATTGAACTCGGGCGAGCCGACCTTGTTCAGAAAATCGGCGTTGGACCAGAGGCCGCGAATGGCGGCCCGTTCCGGGTTGCGAGCCTGGATCTGAGATTGCTCCGCGGCCGATGGGTGGCTCTGTTCGTGCGGCCACATATGCTCGCCGTCCATTTCGTTGTCCCACCAGGTCATACCGTAGTAGGTCGCCACCATGTTGGTGCCGGGATGGATGTGGCAGGTCATACACTGGCTCGACGGAATGGAACGCGTGAACTGGTGACGAAGCGGGTGTCCTGACTGATCTTTGGGGATCGTGGGATCGGCGGCGGCGCTGTGGCCCAGGTTGCCAAATTGCGCGTATCCGCCGGAATGGTGCGGCGAGCGGTCGTTGGCGTACACGACATGGCAGGCGCTACAGCCACTGGAGCGGTAATCCCCGGGTTGGTCGTTGGTGCCGGGGAACGAGAGCAAGGGATCGAACAGCCGCGTCTTCTGCAAGCCGAGAACAACGGGATCGGTGCGCAGTTCAGTGCCGAAACCACGCTCACTGAGTTTGATCTCCGGCTTGCCCGGATCGTTCGAAAGGTCGGGATTTCCGGTATCGGAACGCTTGCGTCCGCCGCGCTCGAAGACGCGCAGCACGTTTCCGGGTTGAGAAATTTCCCAGCGTGGTAGAGGATCGAGGTAAGGCAATATACCTTTTTTTTCGGTCTCTTCCGGTGTCGGCGGTGGGAAGGTAAGCAGGCGCCGGGGCAGGCCGTCGGGGCCATAACTCTCACCGAAGTGCGCAGTCTTGAAGGGGACAGCGCCGTTGTTATAGAGAGCGGCGCTCCACAGCATCGCGCCATGCGTCATCATGCTGGTCTGAACTTTGCGCACTTCGGCGGCGTGGCAACCGGAGTTTCCGCAGGTTTGCTCGGCGACGCGCAGATCGCCGGGATTCACGAAGCGAATGTAGTCAGTATCTTCCTTCAACCAGTCCGTGTAGGCCCGGACAGGATTGGCGGCAGTGTTGGTCTGGTTGGAGAGGACTCGCGGCTGGGGATGAGCCTGCTTCTTGGCCTCCTGATATTCGGTGGAGGCAGGTGTGGTTGCGGCGCTGATTCGAGTGTTGGCATTGCCGCCGTGGCAGTCGGTGCAGCCCAGCCGGACAGTGCCGGTCGTGTGCATGGTCGCGCTATCGATCGGAGCGTGGCATGTCTGACAGCCTGCGGATTTGCGGTCGACGTCGCTTTGAGACTGGCGGAGAAGAATTGGGTCGTCGGCAGCTCGGGCAACGGTGCCGAGCAGCAGGACGCCAGCCGCCAGAAGTAGCACGATTTTGTTTCGAACCATGGTTCGAACTTTGTTTCGAATGCGGGTAGAGGGTGTCAAAATTGAAACCTCACGCTAGCAAATCCCGCAAACAGTGTCTTCCCCGTAAAAATATCTTTGAACCCGCGGCCGGGGATGAGGCTCGAAAAGCCGGCGCGAATCACGATGTTCTCGCTCAGCGGCGGGCGATACTCCAGGCCCGTACCCAGGTCGGCGCCGATGGCGTGGCGGATCGGGCGCTGAAATAGAACGATCTCGATCGGCTCGGTACGATCAAATCGCAAGTAGTTTCCATTCAAGAACGCCTTCAGCTTGGGCGTCACGTTGAAATCGGCGCCGAGGTTCCACAGCCAGATGCCGGGATTTACGAAATTGGCCTGTCCTTCTTCTTTGCTGGAACGCAGGCTGGGCAGGAGGCTGTCTGGGCCAACCAGATTCACGCCGGTGCCGGTGAGTCGCAACCCCTCGTGGTTGAAGAAGCTGAAGTCGCTGCCCGCAAAGTGATTGTCGTCCACGATGGTGTCGAATCCGCGAGCAGTGCCGTCGCTTCGCGAGGCGCCCACCCGATTGCTGGAGTCGCCCGAAGCATAGAAAAACGAAGCACGGTAACGCGCCCAGTCTTTGTCAACCGAGAGTTCGAGCGCGACCATGCGCGCGTCGATGTCCACGCGCCGCCCGGCGATTGGGTTGAGCGTGTCGTGCCCCAGCACCTGGTACAAGGCATGGCTGACGTTCAGCCGGCCAAGATGGCCATGGCTCGTCCATCCCAGATAGTAAGCATGAATGCCGTGGGTCAGGATTCCATTGTTTACCACCAGGCCAATCGGCTCGGGGCGCACCAGAAAGCCATTATCGTCGTAGTGAATACTGGGATCGTCGCGGTTGAGGTGGAAGCTGAATTCGTTGGTGAATCCCTTCGCGAAAAAGTCCTGGATGTAAACGTTGGCGACGTATACCTGCTGATCGCGCTTGTGGAACGTGTTCAGACCACTATTGGTGTTCTTCTCGA
>JAYUJG010000130.1:0-28969 GCA_043765355.1 Acidobacteriaceae bacterium
ATGTCGCACACTGGAGGTAAGCCGGCCTTCGGCGATGGCGGAAGCTTTGAGAATTCAATTGGGAATACCGTTGCAAGTGCTTCCTCGGGGAATGGGAAAGCGGATCGTCGATCGCGTGATGCATGGTGCAAACGAAGTGGCCAACCTGGGCTTCGTCCAACTACGGCAGGTGGTGTACGACAAATACGATCCGCATTACAGCTGGCGAAGAAAGCTGGCTGGGGTTGGGAGAAAATCGTCGCGGCAGGGATCGAAGCCATCGGGTTCGGAGCCGGTGGTGCTGCTTCCGACGGCCTATTCGAATGTCACGAAGACCGCGTTCCGCTATGCGGAAATTTTACCAGCGCAGAAATTCCTGTTGGTAATCGCCCGCGAGTCCGCGACGGTTACGCCGGTTCCGGCGAACGTCCAGACCGAGAGTCTGGCGAGTTTCGCAGCGCGCCAGTGTGACAGGAATGAATTGCGGAGGCTGGAAGCCGGTTGGAAGCTGATGGAGCGCGCGTGGCAAGAGCAGCCGGCATTCAAGTCGCCGGTGCAGTTGGAGATTTTGAAAAAAGGGCGGCGGTGGTTGCCCTGGGGGCTGGCGATTCGCGATGCCTGGATGCGGGTGTTTGAGACGCGTACGGTGGCGGGTTGCCTCAGCGCGGACGATTCGAATCCCTACACGCGGATTCCTTTGCTGCTGGCGGAGCGGCTTGGGATTCCCGCAGTTGCGTGCCATCACGGAGCGCTCGATTGCCGGATGGCGTTCAAGAATCATAGATTTTCGAATTATCTGGCTAAGGGCGAGATGGAGCGCGACTACCTCGAACGGGTTTGCGGAGTCGATGGTGCCCGCATTCGGATCGGCGCGGCATCGGGCCCGGCGCGAGACAGTGCCTCGGTCTGGAGCGAAAGCGCACCATGGATCACGTTTTTCACCGAGCCGTATGAAGCCGATCTATGGCGTGCGGAAGCGATTTACCGGGAAGTGCTGCCGCGGCTCTGTACGGTTGCGCGCGAATCGGGCAAGACCGTGGTCTTGAAGCTGCATCCGTTCGAGAGCATGAGGCGCCGGCTGCGGCTGGTGCAACAGACACTGAGCGAGAATGACCGGAAGTTGGTGAGCGTTGTGGATGCGCCGCTATCTCGCGAGATTCTGCTGAAGACCTGGTGCGCGGTGACCGTCGAATCGACGGTGGCTTTCGAGTGCGCAGCGGTTGGAATTCCCGCTTTTTTGTGCGGATGGCTGCGGCATGCGTATGCGGGATACGCTCCTCAATATGTGCGGTTCGGCGCGGCGCGGATGCTGGAATCTCCGGATGATCTTGTGCGGATTCCAAAGATGTTGGAGGCGGCCATGCCCGGCGCGAATACGGCAAGCCAGCTGGTGCAGGCGATTTCCGCCGAAGCTCTTTCGGAAATTCTCCTTCCGGCTGGGCGGCGCGATTCCCGATCGATCGGGAGTGCAGTTCATGGCAGCGAGTCGGCGGCGCGAGGCACATCTTCATGATCACAATATTTACCCCATCGTTCGCCGATCAAGCGAACACGAACGCTCAGAACCTGACCGCGAAAGAGGTCGTCAGCCGGCTCTCTCCGGATCGGTTTCGGGTGATTCTTCTGGGCGATGGAGCGCCCGATCCGCGCATTCGTGACCGCCCAAACACGCAGATTCTGCCGTTCTACCGGCATGGAAATGCGGCGCGATGGCTGACTCGACTGCTGCTGTCAAGAATCGATGTTTATTTCTTTCCCCGCGAAGGGCCGCTGGACGCGATGTTCATCTCCTTGAGGCGGACCTTGGGCCTGAACATTGCATTGGTGACCTATATCGTGATGGCGCTCGACAAAATCGCGGTTAGCCCGACGATGACCCGAGCGATTCGGCAAGCCGATCGAGTCATCGGAAATTCTCGCTATGTGGCCCAGACGGTCCAGGACCGGTTCCAAGTCGCAACCGGGATAATTCACAGCGGAATCAAACGGGAATTGTTCCATCCACCGGCGGAGGCGCGCCGTCCTGCATCAAAGTTGACCGTGCTCTATGCGGGCTCATTTCAGGCCCGGAAGAGAGTGAATGTCGTCATTCGCGAAGCGGCATCCCGGCCCTCGTGCGAATTTCGATTGGTGGGCCAGGGAGAAGAGGAAGCGAGTCTCCGATCTCTGGTAAGCGAATTAGGATGTCGCAACGTGACCTTCGTCGGCCATCTTTCACAATCGGACTTGGCCGAGGAAATGAGAAAGGCGGATGTATTTCTTTTCCCGAGCGTGTTGGAGGGGCATCCACAAGTTCTCGGGCAGGCGGCGTCGTGTGGATTGCCGGCGGTGGCCATGGAGTTGTACCGGCCCGACTATGTTGTCAATGGTGAAACCGGGTACTTGGTAGAATCGGAGAGCGAGCTGTCGCAAAAATTGAGTTTGCTGTTGTCGGATCAGGATTTGCGGTCGAAGATGTCAGTCGCTGCCGCTCGACATGCCTTGCAATTCGACTGGGACCGGGTGGCGCACCAGTGGGAAATGGAGTTCGTGGAGGCGGCTGGCAAACGTCGCAAAAGACACTAAATGTGTGGAATCTACGGAGTGTATGACGGTGCAGGCGGTGTCGCACAATACCAATCGTGGTCAGAAGAGGCGCGGCAGCTGTTACAACATCGCGGACCGGACGGCAGTACGCGCCGGACTTGCGTGGGCGGGCGGTGCCTGATCGGTCACACCCGGCTTGCGATCATCGATCTGGATGGTGGTGCCCAGCCGATTGGCAATGAAGATGAAACGGTTTGGGTAATACTCAATGGCGAGATCTATAACTACATCGAGATACGCGAAAACTTAATCGCCAGGGGACACCGTTTCCGCACCCAAAGCGACACCGAAGTGCTGGTGCATCTCTACGAAGAGAAGGGGCATTCCCTGCTTGACGATCTGGATGGCATGTTTGCGTTCGCGATCATCGATGAGAAAAGCCAGCAAGTATTCATGGCTCGCGATCGATACGGCGAGAAGCCTTTGTATTACGCGCCTCTGAACCAAGGCAAAGGTTTGGTGTTCGCTTCTGAGATGAAGGCGCTCCTTCCTTTTGGAGGGCTCGACAAGAGCCTCGATGTTTCCGCCATCGCGCAGTTTCTGGCGCTCGGATATATTCCAGCGCCTCGCACCCATATGCGGGGGGTGAGTAAACTGATGGCGGGGGAGGCGCTCTCGCTGGATCCGGCAACGGGCCTGCGAACGTGGCGTTACTGGCAGCCGAGAATCGAGACGAGCGCAACGAGACCTCCCACCCGTGAAGCGGCGGTGGAGAGCGTACGCGCCCGCGTTCTGGAGTCGGTTCGTTTGCGCCTGAGGAGTGATGTGCCAATCGGCGCATTTCTTTCTGGCGGCGTGGACTCGACGTACATCGCAGCCGCCCTTCGCGAACTGGAGCCTGCCGCCAAATTCAGTACCTTCTGCGCGTCTTTTGACGACCAGCAACTGGATGAATCGCCTTACGCGCGCCTCGTCGCCGACCGTCTCGGAACCGATCATCATGAAATTCATTTTTCCTCCGGCGATCTGCTGGCGACTTTCGATACACTGATCGATCACTACGAAGAGCCTTTCGGCGATGTATCGATGTTTCCGACGTATGCCGTGTGCAGTGCCGCGCGGCCGGTCTGCAAGGTCATGCTCTCGGGCGACGGAGGCGACGAATGTTTCGGAGGGTATTCCGAAATGTTTGGCTATCATCGCTGGCACGGGACTCGGCGGACGGCCCTGGTAAACTCCGCCGCCAGGAAGCTGCGACATCTGTGGGGAAAGGGTTGGAGAGGCGCCGGATTGCTTGGCTTTTTGTCGAAGGACGACTGGGAACTGTTGTATCCAGCGCAGCGTCGGGACGCGGTCACGGCGTATTTCCTGCCCGATCATCGTGGCGCGGCCGAGGTTGGATTGCGGGAGCTCGAGGTGCGCGCGCTGGAACACGCGCGGCTGCCGTATCCTCTTTCTCAGTTCGAAGCGACGGCGTCTACGTATCTTCCGGAACAGATTATGGTGAAGGTTGATCGCGCGAGCATGCGCGCCTCACTGGAGTGCCGCGCGCCGTTCCTGAATCCGGATCTGATGCGGTACGCGACGAGTCTGCCGATCGAATATCACTTTGCGCGGGGCATGGGCAAGGCCATTCTAAGAGATGCCCTGCCGGCGTGGGTTCCCCGTGAAATTCGCTGGCGGCAGAAACGGGGGTTCACTCCCCCACTGTGCCAGTGGCTCCGCTTGGAGCTTAAGGAAGAAATGGAACGGAGTCTCGACGGTGGCCTTGGGGAACTGAGAAATCTGGTGAATCCACTGCCGGCCCGAGAGCTTTTCCGCCAACATTTGGCGGGTTCCGATCACAGCAACGCGCTGTTTCGCTGGCTGGTGCTTGCACGCCGTTGCCGCGAAGCGGTTCTCAACTAGATAGGGCACAGGTGGCGGATTGAACGTTTCCAAGTCTCTGGTGCGATACGGGGGGTTTGTACTCTCGGTCAGCACAGCGCGCGTGGCCGGAACCCTGCTCACGGCCGCGACGTTTCCTTTTTTGGTGCGGCGCCTCGGCGTCGATACGTATGGACTGTGGAGCTACGTGGTGGCAGTGTGCGGCTTCACGGGGCTTCTGGCCAATCCAGGGCTTACTTCCTATGCGGCGCAGCAGGTCGCAGCCCGGCGGGCGGAAGCCTTTGAGACCGTCTCCGACGTCTTGGTGCTGCGCACTTTGGCGGGAGTGGTTGCGGCGGCGGCCGTTTTAGTGGTGGCAAAATTTGAAGGACGGCAGGATGTCCGTTTCCTTCTGCAATGGTATGGAGTGGCCTCGGTGCTAACCGGTACTCTGTCGCTGGACTATCTGTTGTCTTCGCTGGAATTGTTTCATGCGCAATCGTTGATTTCAATCACGCAGCAGAGCCTCTATGCCGCCGGAATTTTCGCCATGGTTCGATCGCCGAGGGATGTGATCTGGGTACCGGTCAGCATCCTCGGTTCGTCATTTCTGACGAGCCTGATGGGGTGGACAATGTTGTGGCGGGAGGGGTATCGCTTCCGTTTTTCCTTAGCACCGCGGCGCTGGGCTGTCATTCTGGGGCCCAGCCTGCATTATGCAGGTTCTTCACTCATGTCAAACCTCTATCATCGCAGCGGAATCATCGCAGTGCGCTGGTATCTCGGTGAGCATGCCCTGGGATTGTATGCGGCCGCCGCGCGCTTGGCCGATGTGTTACGCAACTTCCTCGCGGTTCCCCAGACCGTGTTGATGCCGCGAATGGCTTTGCGCGCAAATTCGGCGGAGGCGCTTTCGCGCCTTGCGAGGTTTGCAACTTCCATCCTGGTTTGGTTCGGTGTTCCGTTGATGGTGGGCAGCATGGTGACGGCCCCCGTGGTTGTCCCATGGTTGCTCGGCTCACAGTTTCAGCAGGCGGTGCACGCTTTCCAATGGGTCGCCCTCTATGTAATCGCGGCGCCGGCCGCGTCTTTGTTTGCGGGAACAATCCTTTACGCCATGGGGCGGCATCGTGCTTATTTCACCTCGACGCTAGCCGGCGCGATCGGTGCGATCGTTCTCAACCTGACTCTTCCGCCGTGGTTCGGAATCGCGGGCGCTTGCGTGGCCTTCGTAATCGCCGAGTGCGTGGTCGCGCTGTGTGCCTACTTGCAGTGTCCGCCGGAAGTGCGCGCGGCGGTAAAGACTCCATTGTGGGGAGTTGCACTGATCGCCAGCCTGTTGATGGGGGCGGCCCTGTGGGTGGCGCTGCCAAGACACTTGCCCCCACTCGTCTTGATCGGCCTGGGGTGCGGCGTGTACGCCCTTAGCTGGGCGGGCTGGGGCCGCAATCTACTGAAAAGGGAGGTTGAGACACTTGCATGACGCTTGATCCGGAGTCTATTTCCAATGAAATCCCCCGGCGTGATGTCCGGCAATCGCAGACCGAACCTCGGGACAGCGGCATGGACTTGGTTCGTCCTTCACTCCGCGATTTCACCTATCTGGACTGTCGTCGTCGAGCTGAATTGATCGCCGAGCAGGCGGCGAAACTACCTCGGCAGATGCATTGTCTTTTAGATGTGGGTGGGAAGGGAAAGCCATACGCTTGCTTTTTCGCCGACCGTGTCGTCCATCACTTCGTACTTGACGTTGCGCCCGCCTACTCCGTGGATGTCGTGGGCGATGCTCGCGGCATGCCATTTGCCGACGCGTCCGTCGATGTGGTTCTGGCGACACAGGTTCTTGAACACATTCCCGATCCGATTGCAGTGATCGGAGAAATTCGGCGAGTATTGAAGCCCGGCGGAACTCTCCTGTTGAGTGTTCCCTCCATCTTTCCGCAGCACGGTTCACCCGGCGACTACTGGAGGTACATGCCCCAGGGCTTGCAATGGATCTTGCGCGATTTTCGCAGCGTCACCGTCAAAGGCGAAGCGGGCACGCTTCCCAGCATTTTCCTGGTTCTCAACGTGTACTTGCAATTGCTGACCGGTCCCTGGCCATGGCTGCAAGGATTGCTGCGGTGGACCGTCTGTCCCGCGAACAATTTGGCGGGGCTGCTGGCCGGTAAGATCTATCGGGGCGACCAGTTCGCCAGCAACTACTTCGTCGTGGCGGTACGCTAGAATCAAGTTTTGCATGCTTTACGAAATCGAGGCGTCATTGAGTGGGATCAAATGCGAAGCGGATACTGCTGACCGGGGGCGCGGGTTTTATCGGATCCCACCTGGCGGAGGAGTTGATTCGCCGCGGGCAAAAATTATCCATCGTCGACAACCTGGATAATTTCTATGCTCTCACACGCAAGCGACTTAACCTTGAAGCCATTCGCCAGACCGGAAGCTTCGAATTTTTCGAGACCGACGTTCGGGACATGGACGCACTGCGAAAAGTCGCCACGCACGTCCAGCCTGAAATCGTGATCCACCTTGCCGCCCGCGCCGGCGTGCGGCCGTCGATTGAACAGCCCGCTCTGTACGAGAGTGTGAATGTCGCGGGAACCGTGAACCTGCTGGAAGTCGCCCGCGAGTTTAAGGTGCAACGGCTGATCCTGGGCTCGTCGAGTTCGGTGTATGGCATGTCGAACACCGTTCCTTTTTGCGAAGACGATCTCAAGGCTCGACCGATCTCGCCCTACGCGGCAACGAAACTGGCAGCCGAGTTGATGTGTTACACCTATACGCACTTGTACCGGTTGACGACCATCTGCCTGCGATTCTTTACCGTCTACGGTCCGCGCCAGAGGCCCGACCTCGCGATTCATAAATTTACCGCGCTCATCGAGTCGGGTAATCCCATTCCCGTCTATGGAGACGGCTCGATGGGGCGTGACTACACCTACGTGGACGACATCGTGGCGGGGGTGGTGGCGTCGCTGGACTACGTTCCTGAAACGGATCCGCCGTTCGAGATCTTCAACCTGGGGAACTCCCGCCCGGTGCGGCTTACGGAATTGATCGAGCAACTGGAGGCGGCAACCGGCAAAAAGGCGATCCAGGAACGGTTGCCCGATCAGCCCGGAGACGTTCCCATCACTTGGGCGAACATCGACAAAGCCAAACGGCTGCTGGGGTATTCGCCGATGACGTCAATGGAGCAAGGTCTGCGAAATTTCGTCGACTGGTATCGCTCGACTCTCGTGGGATCTGGCAAGCGATGAGAAACTCGGGATGGCCGATGACCGTTCAGACATTTGGATCGAAACATGTTTCACAATGTTGAGAACGGGCGAGAGCGACAAACGATGATCGAGTTTCGAGATCGAAAAGAAAATTCCGGTTACCGCCAGACATGACCGATGCCACGGAACTGAAGTTGAACATCGGTTGTGGAACCTCGGGGATTGAGGGATGGGTGAATATCGACAATTCTCCCAGTATCCTGCTCTCGCGGATGCCTTTTGGTCGGCGGATTTTCCGCACTCCTGACTGGCCATCGGGCGTGCGCCGCGCCGATGTTCGCAAGCGGATCCCCTTTCCGGATTCGTCGGTTTCGTGCATCTACTCCTCGCACACCTTCGAACACTTTACCTACGAGGAGTCTCGGGCCGTGGCGCGGGAGTGTTTTCGCGTTCTCAGGCCCGGCGGCATCTTGCGAATCGTCGTCCCCGATTTGGGCATTCTGGTGCGCGACTATCTCGCCGAAACCGCCGATCCCATGTCCTCCCACAGATTCATCTCGCGGCTTCTTCTGACCGCAAGCGTTCGCGACATCCTGCACGCTGGCGCCCATCACAAACAGATGTTCGATGCCCGCTCACTTGCCCATATGCTGCGGGAAGCCGGTTTCCTGGCGCCTCAACTGAGTACGTTTGGCAGCAGCCGGATTGCTGAGATCGCTCAAATTGAGCTAGAATCCAGACGCTCCGAGAGTGTTTACATTGAGGCCACAGGATAGACCCGATTTTCCGCTCGCGGTATGTTTGAATTGCCGCTCACAAAATCAGCATTTTAAGAGCGTTGGCCGACTCGAATTCCCGCCGAACTTATCCGCAATTTCTTGGGAGTGCATGCCTGGGATGACAGTGCCCAGCGCAACGTCATGATCCGAAAGGTCGTAGTCCTAACGGAAATCATTGCTCCCTACCGCATCCCGGTTTTCAATGTTCTGGCGCGACGGCCGGAACTGGATCTCCATGTGGTGTTTTTGGCGGAGACCGATGAGGTGCTCCGTCAATGGCGTGTGTACAAGAACGAAATTTGCTTCTCGCATCAAATTCTGCCGTCTTGGCGATGGCGCGCCGGAAAGACGAACCTCCTGATCAACCGGGGATTGTGGTCCGCCTTGAACCAGGCGAATCCGCATGCGATCATTTGTGGCGGATACAACTATGCCGCCTCCTGGGAAGCGCTGCTTTGGGCACGGCGACACCGGGCTGAATTCGTGTTGTGGTCGGAGAGCAACGGTCGGGACGCGCGTGCAGAAAGGCCATGGATCGAGTTCTTGAAGACCTATTTCTTGAGACACTGTGACAGATTTGTGGTGCCAGGTACGGCGTCCTTCGACTATCTCAGATCGCTCGGCTCTCCGGCAGCGAGAATCGTCACCGCGCCCAATGCCGTCGACAACAATTTGTTTGCCACCCAGGCCGAGGCCACCCTGGCCCATGCCACTGAATTTCGAGAGAAATTGAAACTGCCCGCGAGGTACATTCTTTTTGTAGGCAGGTTGGTTCCGGAGAAAGGTGTTTTTGATCTTCTCGAAGCTTATGCCAAACTAGAGAAAACCGTTCGGTCCGAGGTGGGTTTGGTGTTTGCAGGCGATGGTGTATCGAGAGAGGAATTGGCTCAACGTGCGGCGCGCATCAGCCCGGGTACAGTTGGCTTTCCGGGGTTCGCGCAGCGGCAAGATTTGGCGGGTCTCTATGCGCTCGCGGAAGCACTGGTCCTTCCAACGCACAGTGACCCCTGGGGCTTGGTGGTGAACGAGGCGATGGCGTGCGGGCTTCCGATCATTGTGAGCAGCGTCGCGGGATGCTCCTCCGACCTGGTCGAAGACGGAGGGAATGGTTACATCGTGCCTTCGCGGAATGTGGAGAAATTGTACGTGGCCATCGATTCCATGGTGCGGCAGCCTGAGCTTCGGCGGCGAATGAGCGAACGCAGCCGCGAGCGAATTCGAAATTACTCACCGGAAGTATGCGCCGACGGTCTGGCCGCGGCGGCGGCTCCGGCGCTTGGCGCGCAGGAGGCTCGATGAATTCCTCGAAGCCCCTCCAGATCGCTGCCGCGGTGCTGGGCTTGAGCTTGTTCTTGTACTTCACCTACTCCCATCTGCAATATTTCGGCAACATTTCTCTTTTGGGTGGGATCTTGCTGTTGGAGTTTGTCGTGATCGGTCTGTGGAAGTATGACCAGAGGTTTTTTGCCGCGCTGATGATTGCCTTCGTTTGGGCCGGCCTGCATGTTCCTATGCAAGGGGCGTGGATTGCTGGGCGCTGGCTCGTGCTGTCTTCGGGCGCAATCGTTGGGTATGCGGTTTGGGCGAAGAATCAACTCCGGCCTTTTGGGACCCTGCATTTGATGGCTTTGTTTTGCATCTGCGCTGCCTTCATTTCCGCCACCGTTTCTCTGTTCGTACAGATGGCATCGTTCAAGGCCATCAGCTTGCTCCTTCTTTTTCTTTATTGCGCTTCGGGCGCGCGCGTGGCTGTGATCGGCCGGGAGAAGCGTTTTTTTAACGGTCTGGTATTGGGGAGTGAAATCGCGGTCTACCTCACGGCGATCTGCTACTTCGGATTGGGCGAGAGTATTTGGGGTAATCCCAATTCCCTGGGTGCGGTGATGAGCATCGGGTTGTTTCCCGTCCTGTTGTGGGGATGGTTTACCACCGATCAGCCCAGCGTCAGGCTGCGGAGGCTGGGGGCTCTGGCGCTGAGCGCATATCTAGTTTTTTTCAGCATGGCTCGGGCGGGAATCGCTTCGATCGTGCTCGTCATTCTCATGTTCTGTCTATTTCTGAAGCTCTATAAATTGTTGCTGAAAATCGCGATGATGGCTCTGTTCTCGATCGCAATCGTTGGGATGCTAGCCCCCGCGATGCTTGATTCGAAGCGTGAGGAACTGACCGATGCTGTGCTCTACAAGGGGCATAAATCGGAAGGCTTGCTGGGTTCGCGGATGTCTCCCTGGGAAAAGTCGATTACCACGATCAAAGAACATCCGCTGTTCGGAACTGGATATGGCACGAGTCCGACGGGTGAGGATCCTGGATCCAATTTCGGAACTATCAATTCGAGTGCCGAAACGTCTCGCGAACACGGCAGCAGCTTCCTGACCATCGCGGAGTGGGTGGGCCTGTTGGGTGTGCTTCCTTTTGTTGGACTCCTGTCGGTGACGGCGTCGAACGTGTGGAAAGTCTGCGTCTGGATGAAACGATCTGGCCACCCACGCCATTACTCCGTTCCCCTGGCCATGGTGGTGTTATCCGGCTTGGTCCACGCCAGTTTCGAGGATTGGCTTTTTGCGGCGGGTTCCTACCTTTGCGTGTATTTCTGGGTCTTTGCATTTCTGCTCGCGGATTTTGCTCCCGGCGCTGTTGTCGTTCCGTCGGTTACGGTTGTTTCCCGAACCCCCCGCCCGTCGCCGGCTGGTTTTGGAGCTGCCGTGTCCAATCCCTTCGTGTCGAATCGATGATCCGATTGTTTATCAATGGCCTTGCCGCAAGCGCCGGCGGAGGCCTTACGTATCTTCGCAACGTGATTCCTCATCTGGCACGAAGGGTGGATGTGGAAACGACGGCGGCTTTGAATCCGGCCATGCAGGCCGAATTCGCGGGGCTGTCCAACCTTTCGTTTGTCCCGGGTGCCAGGTCTGGTGGAGCGGCTCGCCGTTTCGTTCGCGAGCAGACGACCCTTCCAGGACTGATCCGCCGCAGCGGCGCGCAGGTGTTGATTTCCGCGGGTAACTTCGCCCTTTGGAACTCGCCAGTGCCGCAAATACTTCTGTCGCGTAACTCGCTCTACACTTCCAGCGACTTCCTTCGCGACGTCCGCGCCCGCGGCGATTACGCGATATGGGCAGACACTTTGGTCAAGGGCTGGTTGGCGCGACGATCCATACGCTCCGCCGAAATTACCGCTGCCCCAAGCGAAGCATTTGCAGAGGAACTTAGGAATTGGAGTGGCAGGAAAGTACTCTGTCTGCATCACGGATTTGATCCGGACGCCTTTGGCAGCGATGCTGCGCCGCTGCCATCGGATGTTCAAAACCAGATGGAGCAGGGCAAGGACGCTCTCCGTCTTCTTTTTGTCAGCCACTACAACTACTATCGAAATTTCGAAACCCTATTTCGAGCCCTGCCCATCTTAAACAGTCGTCTGAACCAGAAACAGGTGAAACTGTTTCTCACCTGCAGATTAAACACTGAGGAAAATCCCGGGTCGTATCAGGCGGAAGCTGCTTCGTCCCTGGTGAACAATCTTCGGAGCAGCGAGAGCGTTGTTGAACTCGGAGCGATTCCGTATCGCTCGCTGCATCGGCTCTATCGCGCCTGTCACATCTATGTGACTCCGGCCTACACGGAATCCTTTGCTCATCCACTGCTTGAAGCGATGTCGAGCGGGTTGCCGGTAGTGGCGTCGGATTTGCCGGTGCATCGAGAAATCTGCCGGGATGCGGCAATCTACTTTCCCCGCTTTTCGCCCGATGTGTTGGCGGAACGTGTGCTACAAGTTCATCAGTCACCCGAGTTGGCGGAAACGCTCTCGCGAAATGGTCTTGCGCGAGCCCAAGACTTTCATTGGAGCACGCACGTGGAGCAGTTGCTCGCCCTGGCGCGCAAACTGATGAGCGCGAATCCGGGACGTCCATGAGTATCAAGCTTGGACCTGACCCGGGCGCGTGCTGTTTTCGCTGCGCTATACTCTAATTTCAGCGGCTTTTTTGATGCGACGACGGCCTGCATCGATCGGAACAATTCGACTGTGGAGCCTGAAGACACTCCCCATGGACAGACAAAAATCGCCGCCGAGGTCCGGGTCCGCGAAAGGGAAAGTTGCCGTAAGTTCCGAGAGATAAACCATGGCCCGAATGCTTGACATGATTCGTAATTCCCAGGTTCCGTCGAACCTGATGCAATCGGCGGCGCGCGGATCCCTCTCCGTGTCACCGGGCGAAACGATTGAGATCCTCGTCCATCTTGTGCTCCACCACAAATTGTTCAGCGAGCAAGCGCGGCTGACGCTCGCGGGCTGGGATGAAAAAGCCAGCATCGCCGCTGCCGGCGATCCCCAAACCAGTGTTGAGGTGCTGGGATATTTTGTTTCTCCGAAGAATCTGAGACCGCGCCTGTTGTCGGCTTTGGTGGAGAATCCTTCGTTGAGCGAAGAGGTTCTGGATCAGCTCGCGCTGTCGGGATCGCGCTCGGTGGCGGATGTTTTCCTGGCGAGCGCGCGAGTGGCGGCGTCTCCGCGGCTGTTGGAGGCGCTGCATGGGAACGCGTCGCTTCGTCCGAACGAGGTGGCCGAGGTTGCGAAAAAACTGGCTGCGCAGCAGCCTCCTTCGGATACGGGGGCCGGGACCGCGGAAGTGGAGGCGGCTGCGGACGATCCGGTGGTCGAGACTGCGGTCGCAAAATATCTGGAGGAGAACGCAGCCGAGTTGGCGGCGGAAAAGGACAAACCCTTTCAGCCACTGGGAGGGGGGAACGATGAAACAGTCGGCGGTCTTGCGGTGGGACCGGCCGCGCCGATCGCAGGCGCTGAGGTGGCGAAGACGGATGCTGCAACTGCGGCCGACGCTGGTTCTGCGACTGTCAGGAAGGCTCCCGTAGCCCCGGTTGCCGACCGGCGCGACAGCGTGCTGCAGAAAATTTCCAAGCTCGGCATTCAGGGCCGCATCGCCTTGGCCATGCGCGGCAGCAAAGAGGAGCGGGGCATACTGATCCGCGATTCCACCAAACTCGTATCCGTGGCGGTACTGGATTCGCCGAAGGTGTCGGATGGTGAAGTGGAGAGATTCGCGCTGCAGAAGAACGTGTTAGAGGCGGTGCTGCGCGCCATTCCGATGAGACGGAAGTACGCGAAAAATTATTGCATCATGCGTAATCTGGTCTTCAATCCGCGCACCCCGATGGACCTATCGCTCTCGCTCATGAAGAACCTGCTGGTTCACGATTTGAAAAATCTGTCGGGCAACAAAGAAGTTTCGGATACGGTTCGCAAGCTGGCGCTGAGAATGTTTAAGCAGAAGGTGGAGAAAAAAGATTAGTGGCGGCAGTTAGCATTCAGCAATCGGCATTCAGCACTCAGTAACCTGCCGAGTTGGCCGACGGCAATGAGGCATTCATTCTTTGAAGCATGGCGACCGGATTTACGAGTTGTTGTCGCGGACGAAGACGATTGCGGTGGTTGGATTGTCAGAGAGTCCGACGCGGGCTAGTCACGGAGTCTCGGCGTACATGCAGGGGGCCGGATACAGAATTGTTCCCGTAAACCCGCAGATAGCCGAGGCGCTCGGAGAAAAATCGTATCCGTCCTTACTCGACATACCGGCCGAATTGGCCGGGAAGATCGATCTGGTGGATGTGTTCCGCCGATCGGAGTACGTCGATGAGATAGTCGAGCAAACGATTCAGTTGAAGATTCCGGCGATTTGGCTGCAAGAAGACGTGATCAACGAACCGGCGGCAGAGAAAGCGCGCAAGGCTGGAATCTTTGTAGTGATGGACCTTTGCATCCTGAAGGAGCACCGGTCCAGATTCGGATAGTCAAAGCGAATTCGCCTCAGGCGATCGTCTTAAAATCCATTTCCGTTTCGCGCGCTCCCACCATGATTATTGTTGCGTCGTCTTGGAGTCCGGTTCCATTTGCAAACTTGCGGACATCGGCGAGCAGGCCATCCAGGGTGAAGTCCGGCGATTGCATCTGCGCCAGAAGCCGCTTCGCGCCGTAGTCCTCGCCGGTCTCGATCGCAGCCTCGGTAATTCCGTCGGAATAAAACGCGATGCGCGAATGCTCGCCGAGCTTCACTGCTGTTTCCGAGTACTTGCTGGTGGAAATTCCCAGGGGCAATCCGTGTTCGTGCTTGATCCAGCGATAGCCGGCGGGCTCGGCAAGATCGCGAGCGACGAGATCACGATCCACGAGGAGCGGTGCCAGATGGCCGGCGTTGGCGATCCGCAGAACGCGGCTGTAGGGATCGAGTTCGGCATAGACCATGGTGACGAAACGGCCGCTGGGGAAATCCTCGATCATCATGTTGTTGAGGCGCGTGAGCACTTCGGCTGGTCCGGAGCCGGTTTGTGCCAGCGAGCGCAACATGCCTCGGGTGGCGGACATGAGCAGCGCCGCAGCCGTGCCTTTGCCGGAGACATCGGCGAGAACCAGACCCCAGCGTCCGTCATGCAGAGGAATGAAGTCATACCAGTCGCCGCCGACCGAGCCTGCTGGAATCGAAAGCCCGCTCACGCGAAATCCTGGGATTAGCGGCGAGCTGCGCGGCAACAGAGCCTGCTGAATCGAGCGCGCTTCTTCTGCTTCGCGGGTCATGGACTTACGTTGGTCGCGCTCATCGCCAAAGCGCTGGGCGTTGTGAACCGCGACCGCGACATGAGCGCACAATCCCTGCAACAGGCGGAGTTGATCGGGACAGAAGGCGTCGAGTTCGCAATGAGAGGCGGTGAAAACTCCGATCAGCTCGCCCTCACGTTGCAGCGGGATCGCCACTTCAGAACGCGTATCCGGCTCGCAGGCCAGGTAGTGAGGATCGACGCTTACGTCGCGAGCGTAGTGCATCTTGCGCGTGGCGGCGACGTGTCCCACCATCCCAACACCCAGCTGGATGCGATGGCCCTTGCCGTGAACCGTGCAGCCGCGGACGCCCGCCAATACGAATTCAGAGTGTTCGGGATCGCGGAGAAAAATGTTGATCTCGACGCATCCGAGCGACGCCGCCACTTCATCCACGATCCGCGGAACCAGTTCTTCAAGGTCGAGAGTGGAGGTGATGCGCTGGGCAAATTTCTGCAGGCGCACCAGTTCCGCTAGTTTGAGCGCGGGTGCTTCGGGAGAGGGAACTCCCGCGAAACCGAAGTCCATGAGCGGGGAGGCAGCCACAACGAAACCCTCCTGCGGGTGAAATACAACCTGTCTATCAGATGGCGAATTCAGTTATCAGATTCTCTTTTTGTGGGAACTGATGCGGGAGTTGGCGCTGGATGCGCTGGTTTTGAGTTTCTCTTTGAGGCTGGCTGCTTCAATCGTCTGATCTCTTCGAGACGCTCGCGAATGCGCTTCTCGACTCCTTCGTTGGTCGGACGATAGTAGACGCGGTCGCGGAGGCTGTCGGGCAGACACTGCATGTCGGATACTTTGTCTTCGTTGTCGTGAGCGTATTGATAGTCTTTGCCGTAGCCGAGGCCTTTCATCAGCCTGGTGGGCGCGTTGCGCAAGTGCAGGGGGACGGCTTCGGCGGCGGTTTGTTCGATGTCCTGCTGCACCGCGCCATAGGCGGTATAGAGGGCGTTGGACTTCGGTGCCACCGAAAGATAGACGACGGCTTGCGCGAGGGCGAGATTGCCTTCGGGCATGCCGATGAAATCCACGGCATCGCGGGCGGCCATACACAGCGCGAGCGCGGTGGGTTCGGCGAGACCAATGTCTTCGACGGCCATGCGGACTACGCGGCGCGCGACGTAGAGCGGATCTTCTCCGGCGTCCAGCATGCGAGCGAGCCAATAGAGCGCGGCGTCGGGATCGCTGTTGCGGACGGATTTGTGGAGCGCGGAGATGATGTTGTAGTGTTCTTCGCCGTTTTTGTCGTAGAGCAGGATGCGTTTCTGTACGGCTTCCTGGATGGTGGCCGCCGTGATCTTGGCGGTGGCGGCGGGAGACGCGGCAAGCCGCGTCTCTACGGATGTTTCCATGGATAGGGATGCGGCTACCTCCAACACGTTGTAAGCGCTGCGGGCGTCACCGCTGGAGTAGGCGGCGATTTTGCTTAGGGCTTCTTCCGAGGCTTCGAGGTGGAGTTGGCCGAGGCCGCGCTCGGCGTCGGCCAGGGCGCGGCGCAGAATGGCGACGATCTGATCTTCGGTCAACGGCTTCAGGACATAGACTCGACAGCGCGAGAGTAATGCTCCGTTGATTTCGAAGGAGGGATTCTCCGTGGTCGCGCCGATCAGACGAATGCTGCCTTTTTCCACATGCGGCAGAAAAGCATCTTGCTGCGCTTTGTTGAAGCGGTGAATTTCGTCGACGAACACGATTGTGCGCGTGCCGTACTGGCGGGCGCGATCGGCATCGGCCATGACCTGCTTGATTTCCTTGATGCCGGCCATCACAGCCGAAAGCTCGATGAAGTCGGCCTTGGTAATGCGGGCGATGATTTTAGCGAGCGTCGTCTTGCCGGTGCCCGGAGGGCCCCAGAAAATCGTTGAGGTTGGATCGTCGCGCTCGATCTGCACGCGCAAGGGTTTGCCCGGGCCAACGAGCTGTTCTTGACCGACAAATTCGTCGAGCGTTCGCGGGCGCATGCGGTCGGCCAGGGGACGCGCGCCTTGCGGCGTGGAGTCTTCCGGCGGGTTGGCTGAAAACAGATTCACAGGTGATTTCACAAAGGTAGTTCTCAGTTCTCAGTTCTCTCATTGTCAGAGGACTGAGAACTGAAAACTGGGAACTGAGAACTTTTGTTACGATTCCTCGCGCATTCGTACAGTACGATGCTGGCGGCAACTCCGGCATTCAGCGACTCGACTTGCGCTGCTTGCGGGATGGCCAGGGTTTCATCCATTTGATGCATGATTTCGCGCGATAGGCCCGCGCCTTCGTTGCCGATGAAGATTGCCAGGGGCAGCGTCCACGAAGCCTTGGGCAGCGGCGTGCCTTTGTGTGATGACGTGGCGAGCAGGCGAACGCCGCGCGCGCGCAAAAGGGGAAATAGATCGGCGGAAGGGATTCGCACCAGCGGCAAACGAAAAATCGAACCCGCCGAGCCGCGCAAGACTTTCGAGTTGTAGGGGCTGACGGTCCCTTCGGTCAGAAAAATTCCAGCGGCGGCAAAGGCTTCGGCGGAACGCAGGATCGTGCCGAGGTTGCCGGGGTCTTGCAGGCCGGCGGCCACGATCAGCGGGCCATCGCCGGCGCGGTCAAGCAATTGCGCGGACGAGAACGTCGGCAACTTGAGCAGAGCCGCCACGCCCTGAGGAGCGTCGCTTGGCACGATAGAATTAAAGAGCGCGTTCGGCAGGACAACTGTCTCGGTGCGAGCGCCAATCTGCGGCAGAAGTTTTTCGGCCAAAGGGCGTGCCGACTCGCTGAAAAATATGCTGTCCAGATGTTGGCCGCTGCGCAACGCTTCTTCAATCAACTTCACACCTTCGACGGCGTACTCGCCCGCGGCTGTCAGTTCAGAGCGGCGAAAGGCTTGTCGCAATTCCTTCAATCGCTGATTGTGGCGACCGGCGACGGGACGAAGGCGGTCGGATGGTCTGCTTTGCTTGGCCTTCTCCTCTTGCTTCATTGCTTAGTCCCTTTGCGGTGCTGGCTCAGGATAATATGAATGTTCGGTTGTGTCGTGCTCGCAACAAGGCAAATCTTTAACCGCTAAGTGCGCTAAGAAGGGCCGCCAAGGACGCTAAGAGGGCCCGAAAGTGGGACAATCTTGACGTCGTCCGGTGTTCCGGGGGGCTTTCGGGCTAACGCTCGTGGTATGGTACATTTCATTGTCTTTAGCGAGATTGTTCATGGCGAGAATGTTCTTAGCGACAATACTTTTACGACCAAGCTGATATCGACAAAAGTCTAAGCCGAAGGGACTAGAGTGCTCGCGGAAATTCTTAAAATTGATGCCGTAATGCCCGAGGCTTCGCTGATTAAGTACGCGGCCGAACAGATTCAGGCCGGGCAGGTGCTGGGTATGCCGACCGATACGTTCTATGGCCTGGCGGCCGATCCGTTCAATCTGCGCGCGGTGGAGCGAGTGTACGACATCAAGTCGCGTCTGCGCCATAAACCACTTTCGCTTCTGATCGAGCATGTGGACCAGGCCGAGGAATTCGCGCGGCCCCTGCCCGATGATTTTCATTTATTGGCGCGGCGTTTTTGGCCAGGGCCGCTCACCATGATCGTGCCGGCGGCTTCGCACCTGCCGCTTAAAGTCACCGCCAACACGGGCAACGTGGCGCTGCGAGTGCCGTCGTGCGAGATTCCTCTAGCGGTGGTGCGGGCGGCTAAAATTCCCATCACGGCAACTTCCGCCAACCTGAGCGGCGCCACGGAATGCGCCAGCGCCGAACAAGTGCGGGCGCAGATGCAGGACCGCATCTCGCTGATCGTGGACGGTGGACCATCCCCGCGAACGATGTCATCGACCATCGTGCACTTTAAAGAGGATGGCAGTTGGCACATTTTGCGCGAAGGCGCGATTTCCACCAAGGATATCGTCGAAGCGTTGTCTTAGTAGACAGGTTTCAAGGTTTCAGAGTTCCAAGGTTCTAGGTAGGTCGGCCTGGATCGGTTCTTGATTGCGGGCTAACCTTGAAGCGTTGAAGCCTGGAACTTTGTAACCTCGATCTTGTTCCATGCCAAGAAATCACAATCGCACATGGTTGTTGTTACTGGCCGTCGCAGGAGCCTTCCTGCTATTTTTCGGAGTGACGGGATCGCGCATCGTGCGCGCGGCGGCTGAGTCGCCGAACCAAAAGGCGGACGTGATCGCCATCTTCGGAGCGGCCGAATATGCCGGGCGCCCGTCCCCGGTTTACCGCGCGCGGCTGGACCACGGGTACGCATTGTTTCAGAAGGGAATGGCTCCGGTTGTGATCACCACCGGGGGAGCGGCGCAGGATCCAGATTTCAGCGAGGGTGGCGTGGGCCGGGATTATCTCTTGCGGCGCGGAATCCCGGAACAGGCGCTGATCGCGGAGACCCAGGGTTCCGACACGGCGCAGTCCGCAGCGCGCGTAGCCAATATTATGCGGGCGAATGGAATGCATCGCTGCATTGCCGTGAGCGATGCATATCACGTATTTCGCATCCGAGCGTTGTTAGAACACGAAGGCGTGCAAGTGGAATTGGCGCCGAGGCCCGAATCGCGTCCGCATCCGCTGTGGGAGCGCCTCGCGGCGGTGATGCGCGAGGCGATGAGCTATCTGTTGTGGAAGGCGGGGATGAATTGAGGACCGCTGCGGGCTATCGGCTACGAGCCCCTTCCCGTAGAGACGCGGCTTGCCGCGTCTTCTCGGCCAACAAGACGCGGCAAGCCGCATCTCTACAAAAGATTTACGTTTGCGCGTAGCTCAAGGCGCATAGCTCGACGCTCGTTCTCACCACCCCATCTTCTCCCGCAGACCCGTGACATGCGCCACATGATGCTGTCCGTGCCACGAATAGAGTGCCAGCGTTTTTTCCAGCGACATCGGCCCCATTTCAGGATGGCGGAATGTGCGCTTCCACTCGGCGTCGCTCAACTTACGAAGCATCAGCATCCAGCGCTGGTGTAGCGAATCGAGCAACGCCAACGACACTTCGATCGGAGCGTGTTTCGCCTCGGGCAATTCGGCCCAGAGATGTTCCATGTAGGGCTTGATCGTGGGCTCGTCTTCCGTGAGCGCCAGCTTGAAACGAATGTAGGCATTCATGTGGCTGTCAGCGACGTGATGAGCCACCTGGCGCGGCGTCCAGCCGCCATCGCGATAGGGAGTCTCCAGTTGCTGATCAGAAAGCCCGCGAACGGCGGTGCGCAAGCGCGCTGGTGCCTGCTCAATATCGTTCAGGCACTGCTGCCTTTGTTCTGAGGTCAGCGGGCCGCCGTAGGAAAATTTGCCGATTGGGTAACGCGGATCAGACATAAAAGCCCCCCGGGGAAGTAGATGATTTGGGATGGAAATGTGGTGCAGAAAAAATAGGCTCGGCCAACTGCCAACGCAGAGGGATTCACAACCCCGCGACTAGCGCACCATGGCAAGAATCCGCACCGGCGCCTCGCCCGATGCTTTGCTTTTTACCGGAGCGACAATCACGAGCGAACCCGTCACCGGAAGGGAAGCGAAATGCGCCGCGTCCTCGACGACATAGCTTCCGTGGAGCGCGAGTTGCCTCGCCAGTGTGCGATCTACTGTCAGGTCCGCAGGAGCGTCGAGGGCAAAGCCGATGGCGGAGCGACCGTCGATGAGAAACATCGCTGCGTCGCGAGCAATCGGAAACGATGTGTTCAGTGAAGGAATGTTTGCGCGGCGGACGGCGACAACCGCTCCCTGCGGAATCATGCCGTGGACGGTTTCCCACGCGGAAATATCGTCGAGAGAAATCTGCTCGCTACTGCTGGACCCAATCTTCAAATCCATCACCACCAGCGGAGCGATCAGACGCTCGGCCGGAATCTGCCCAGCGTTCCACGTTCCCGGAATCAGAGCTCCGGGAGCGATGATGCGGGTTTTGGAATCCGGCGGAGCGGCGTGTGAACCAGTCGCGTCTTGTCCCTCCGTGAGGTCCACGACATGCGAATAGCGATCCTGCTGCGGGGCACCGGGCCGACGGTCGGCAAACAGCAGAATGACCAGCACCAGCGAGTAAGCGACGATGAAACTGCGAATCTGCATCCAAGTCCTTATCTGAAGATTAGACGTAGCCGGAACCTATATTGTTGCCCCCTGGGGAGCGAAGTTCAATTTCCGGTCGTACATGACCGGTCGATTGGCTTCGGCGGTGTGGCTTCGGCGGTGGCGCAGGCGGGACGCCCCCGCGACAGCCGGCAGAGGATGCCGGCGCTCCGCATACCAGCGCTCCGCACCCAGGCGGAGTGTTCCTCGCGCAAACTTTCGTTCCCAGTTCAATATTTCTGCCGGAACGAGGCGCGGGTTAGAATACAGTTAACGCTTCCACCAGCCTTTCAAGTCCACGGCAATCGATGATTTCGATTGCGGCTGTGGTACTCGTGGCGCTGGCCAGCGCTCAGGATCGCAGGAGCTGAGGATCGATGTTCGGCCGCGAAGAAAAGGTTTCCGCCCTCCGGCTTACCGCCGTGCAATACATCATCCTGTTTATTTGTTTAGTGCTGGCCTACGGATTGTGGAGTTTGCAGGTGATGCAGAGCGGCAAGTACGCGCTGCTGGCCGAGCAGAACCGCATCCGCAATGTGCCGATCCTGGCGCCGCGCGGCAAAATTCTCGATCGCGAAGGCCGCATCATCGTCGACAACTACCCGTCGTTTTCGGCCCTGCTGTTGCGCGATTCCACGCGCGACCTCAATGCCGACGCCACCACCATCGCCAAGGGTTTGCACCTGAATCCCGACGAAGTGCGGTTGCGCATCCGGCGCTTCGCGTCGATGCCGCAGTATCAGCCGATTTTTCTCAAGGAAGACATCACTCCCGACGAGTTGGCCTTCATCGAGGCGCACAAGAACGAACTGCCCGAACTTGAGACCATCATGGCGCACCGCCGGCTCTATCCGCGCAATGGTTTCATGGCGCATCTGGTCGGCTACGTTGGCGAAGTCACCGAAGACATGCTCAACCAGCCGCAGTTCGAACTCTATAACCCGGGCGACGTGGTCGGCGTGAGCGGAGTTGAGAAGCAGTACAACCTCATCCTGATGGGTAAGAACGGATCGCGGCGCGCGATTGTGAATAGCAAGGGAAGGGAAGTAAGTCGGCTGGATGAGACTCCGGCGGAGCCGGGCAAGCAGCTGAAATTGACGTTGGATCTGGATTTGCAGATCGCGGCGGAACAGGCGATTGAAGGCAAGAACGGCGCGATCGTTGCGATGAATCCGCACAACGGCGAAATTCTGGCGATGGTGAGCCGTCCGACTTTCGATCCCAATGATTTTGCGGTAAAGATTTCACGCGATGAATGGAACAAGCTGATCAACGATCCCGACAAGCCGCTCTTGAACAAGGCGATTCAGGCGCAGCTTGCTCCCGGCTCGACTTTCAAGATCATCATGGCCACGGCCGGATGGCAGGAAGGGATTGCCCAGACCCTGCATGTGAACTGCACCGGTGGCGCGACGTTTTATGGACGCCGCTTTGGATGTTGGGTGAAAGGCGGCCATGGCGCGGTCGAGTTGACGAAAGCGATTTACCAGTCTTGCGACGTTTTCTTTTATACCCTGGCGGAGAAGTTGGGCATCGATCGCATTGCGAAGTATGCGGCCGCATTCGGCTTGGGACAAAAAACTGGAATCGATCTGCCCAATGAAGTCAGCGGCGTGATGCCTTCGGAAGAATGGAAGATCCGCAATTTTAAGCAGAAGTGGTTTGCCGGAGAGACGATTTCGGTTGGGATCGGGCAGGGTGCGGTCGCGATTACGCCGGTGCAGCTCATGCGAGCGATCGGCGCGATTTCGATGGAGGGCCGGATGGTCGTGCCGCACGTCATTGACCCGACGAACCTGCCGCCGGGCTATGTTGAGACCACGCACTATTCGGATGTAGTGGAAGTTCCGATTGATCCGACGGGATGGAACACCATCACCGACGCGATGAGCCGGGTGCTGTTGCCAGAGGGCACGGCTCCTTCGGCACACGTAGCGGGTGTGGACATCGCCGGGAAGACCGGATCGGCGCAGATTGTTTCGCTCGCGCTGCGTGCGAAGCATCAAAATAATACCGACTTCGCGCAGAACGGATGGTTTGTCGGATTCACGCCGAGGCGCAATCCGGACATTATTGTCTGCGTTCTCTTCGAAGGTGGCGAGCACGGCAAACTGGCAGCGCGACTGGCGACGCAAGTGATCAAAGCGTACGTCGATAAGCAGCAGCGTCAGCCGACCAAGATGGCGGCGGGTTCGGGCAAAGTGGAAGTGAGCAGTTTGTGGACGGACTCAGCCGAAACCGACGGAGCGGCAGATCATGCGAGGGAAGGTGCGAGCGGAGACCATTTGCAAGCTGGCCGCTTCGTCGTCGACGTCGCGCGCAAGCGCGCTCCGCTGGCGGTCGCGGCCCCGGGACTGCACTGACCGGGCACTCTTCAGTACATCAAAATCCTCAACCGCTCGTGATACGTTAAATCAGAAATGAAAACTGCTGCTCAGCAGGCTCTGAACGCGGCGTCTGTGCCTGGAGTCACTTACGCCGACGCGCGCGCCGTGTCGATCCGCAATAGGTCACTGTCAACAAAGAATGGCCGAGTGGGGCATGCGTCGGAATCCGAGTCGCTCGGAATCGCCGTGCGCGTGATCGCCGATGGTGCCTGGGGATTTGCCGCGTCGGCGGACATGAGCAGTTCGTCGCTGTCAGCCGTGGCGGCGCGCGCGGTTGAAATTGCCAAAGCCTCGGCTCAGGTGAAGCGGGAAAATGTTCGTCTGGCTCCCGAGGCCGCTGCCATCGCAGAGTGGACGACGCCCTACACGATCGACCCGTTTGCCACTTCGGTCGGGCAGAATATCGACCTGCTGTTGAAGGTTGACGCAGAGTTGACGGCCGTATCCGGCGTAACCCTCGCCGAAACCGGGATGAACTTTCAGCGCGAGGAGTCGTGGTTTCTTTCTTCTGAAGGCGCGGACATTCATCAGACAAAATATTCAACCGGCGCTGGATATACGGCGCATGCGTTTGCGGGCTCTGAGATTCAGAAGCGGTCGTATCCCAATTCCTTAGGCGGACAATGGCAGAATCGCGGCTACGAGCAGATTGAAGAAATGAAATTGATCGAGAATGCCAGGCGTGTTGGTGAAGAAGCCGTCGCCTTGCACCACGCCGATCAGTGTCCCGAGGGCGCGTTTACGATCATCCTCGACGGCTCGCAACTGGGCCTGCAAATCCACGAATCCGTCGGCCATCCGATTGAACTCGATCGCGTGCTTGGCATGGAAGCGAATTTTGCCGGCACTTCATTTTTAACTCTGGAAAAATTAGGCAACCTGCGCTATGGCAGCGACCTCGTCAACGTCGTGGCCGACGCGCGCCAGGAACACGGGCCGGGGCTTGGAACTTTTGCCTACGACGACGAAGGAGTAGCGGCGCAATCGACGCCGATTATCACCAACGGCCTCTTCACCGGATATTTGAGTTCGCGCGAGAATGCGCACACCATTGGCGCCACGCGCTCCGGAGGAACGCTTCGCGCCGAAGGCTGGAATCGTCTGCCGATGATTCGAATGACGAACGTCAGCATTCTTCCCGGTGAGAAGCCGCTGACTCTGGAACAACTCATTGCCTCAACCGACGACGGCATCTACATGGAGACGAACAAATCCTGGTCGATTGACGACAAACGCTACAACTTCCAGTTCGGATGCGAGATCGCTTGGGAGATCAAGAAAGGCAAGCGCGTGCGCATGTTAAAGAATCCTTCCTACTCCGGGATCACCACTGAGTTCTGGAATTCGATGGACGCCATCTGCTCACGCGATGAGTGGACGCTGTGGGGAACTCCAAACTGCGGCAAAGGCCAGCCGCAGCAGGTTGTGGGCACGGGCCATGGGGCGAGTCCGGCGCGCTTTAGAAATATTTGCGTGGGCTCGGCCTACAAAGGAAGTTAAGAGAAATCGTCTGTAGAGGCGGGGCTTGCCCCGTCTCACGCAGCGCCGAGACGCGGTTGAGGTTAACGCGGCAGTTGCGATTCGATAGGGAAATCATGCTGACTCAGGAAAAGGCCGCCGATATTTTCGATCGCATACGGCGCTTCGCGTCCGCCGACGAGGTGGAAGCCATCTTCACCGGATCGCGCTTTGCCCTGACTCGGTTTGCCAACAACACAATCCATCAGAACGTGGAAGAAGAAAATTCAATTGTTTCGATCCGCACCAATTTTGGCGGACGGACGGCGCGCGCCACCGCCAATCAGTTTGACGATGAGAGTCTGCGACGGGCAGTCGCTGCGTCGGAAAATCTGGCGCGCGTGCAAGCGCCGGATCCTGATTTGTTGCCGATGCTGGGGACAGACGAGGCAAAGGCCGCGGGCGAGGGCCCCTTCGGCTGTCGCTCAGGGCAGGTCCGCGCCACACCGGCACGTTTTTTCGACGAGACCGCCGCTGTTACTCCCGCTGATCGCGCGAAGGTCGTTAAGAACATCGTCGCCGTGGCCGACAAACACAAATTGACGACCGCAGGCATCTACTCCAACTCGGAGTCCGAAGAAGGAATCTTCAATTCGCGCGGACTAACGCGGTGGCATCGGCAGACCATGGCGGAGGTTTCGATCACCATGCTGGGCGATGACTCTTCCGGATGGCAGAAATCGAATTCGCCGAATGTCCGCAATCTCGATCCCGCGCGCCTCGCCGAAACAGCCGCGCAAAAGGCGGTTGACTCGGTTCATCCTCGTGAGATTTCGCCGGGAAAATATACGGTCGTCCTCGAACCCGCGGCCGTCCTTGACATCGTCGGCTTCATGTTCTGGGACTACAGCGGCGTGGCGATTCTCGATCAGCGATCATTTCTCAACGACCGCATCGGCACGAAACTTTTCGGCGACAACATCAGCATCTGCGATGACGCGACGCACCCTTCGCAGGCTGGCTCCCCGTTCGATGGCGAGGGCATGAGACGACAGCGCGTGCAATTGGTGGAGAACGGCGTGGTGAAACAGGTGGTGTACGCGCGCGCCACGGCAAATAAGATGAAGGCCTCGGAGTATGCCGCCAAGGTCGGGGCCGTCAGTCCCACCGGTCATGGATTCCCCTTGCCCAACGAAATCGGCGAGATGCCGATGAACATTGTTTTCGCCGCGCCAGAAGAAACAGAAAGCGTCGAGCGGATGATTGCGTCGACCGAGCACGGCATTCTGGTGACGCGCCTGTGGTACATCCGCGAAGTCGATCCCTACGAGAAGATCGTGACCGGCATGACACGAGACGGAACATTCCTGATCGAGAACGGCAAAGTGCAATGCGGGCTGCGAAATTTCCGCTTCAACCAAAGACTGATTGCGATGCTCTCGAATGTAGAGGCGATGAGCACACCGGTGCGCGCCTGCGGAGAAGAGTCGTTCGACATGGTCGTTCCAGCAATGAAGGTGAAGGAGTTTAATTTTACGGAAGCAACGCAGTTTTGAGCACTCCGTGGCTAGCGCGGTGATGTCACTCGGTCTGCCCTGTAACCCAGAACCTCCTGACCTTCTTGTCGGGGAACAGAAACTCGTAGGCTTGTGACGATTCATAAGTATTCTTGTGGTCATCGTGAACACGCTTCGCCTGGTAGTCGCCGAGCGACAACAAGGCACCTCTGCCGGAACCCTCCAATTCGTATTTCTTTCCATCAATGAGGACGTTTAACTTTTGGATGCCGTGCTCGGCCACTCGCGATCTGGTGACGAGAACATGGATGGTGTAATCGTCTGGGTTGGGAATTGATCTGGCCCAAGCGAACGTGGATACGAGCAACAGGATAGCAATGCCGATCTTATTCACGGGGTTTCCTCTTTCGTGTGTTCTGGCGTGGGGCTATGGCGGTTCTGTTCTCCATGCCCTTATTTAGCCAGAGATAGAGCGATTCGGAAGTAAAGAGTACGTAAGCGCTTGTAAGAGTTCGTGAAGAGACCGGCGAGAGTGTTCACATGGCATGCCGCGCAAGAGTTCTGCTCCGCGATGCGGCGCAATGGGACTGCGGCCCCGCGTGGCTGCCACAAACGCTGGTTGGGGGGCTAAGGCAAAAGCTCTCTGCTGTACGCAACAATTGACCACCCCTGCCTCCAGCTACGCCCCTAAGTCCCTGTACCAGTGGCACTTCCCCGCCTTTGTTCCATGACTTCCGTAACTTTGCAGTGTTGGTGCGGGGGTGTAGTCTCGGGCTGAAATGTGCATCTGCTCCATCGGAGTGGTGCACGGCACGAGCCGGAAGGAAGGTCGTCGCAAACGTGTCTGAAGCCGCCAAGGGAACCGTCGAAGTAAAAAATCGCAGGGGCTATGCGGACGTGCAAGGCGCGCCGCGCTTTCCCATCAAACTGCCCGTGGCATTCAAGTCGGCCGGCATCGGGTCTGCGGCAATGGGAGCGACCGAGAAGACGATCGAGACTGAAAATATTTCCGCCAACGGCGTCCTGTTTCGCATGGATGCCGATGTACCCGTAGGTTCAGCCGTCGATTTCACGATTTCTCTCCCCGCCGATGTAGTCGGCGCGGAGGCTGACGTTCAAGTTGACTGTCGCGGACGAGTCGTCCGCAGTTTTGCCGATGGCAGCCGCCGCGGAGTCGGCGTAGTGATCGACGAATACCGCTTTGATCGCAAACCGTAGAGACGCGGCTCGCCGCGTCTGGCAGTGCCCGAGAACTAGAAGCAAGAACTGGACGCCGAGCTAAGAGCTGAAGAAGTAAGCGCAGCAAGGGCAAGCAGTAAGAAGTAGGAAGCAAAGAAGCAAGACGCAAGATCGAAAACGAGGACGGATGGCCAGCACTTCGGTCGAACTCGAGTCAGTCGACGGCGGCATGCAGCCCGACGACGGCAAAGCCACGATCCGCGTAATCGTAGCGGATAGTCAGGCGATCTTTCGCGCCGGACTGCGCAAGATATTTGCCCTCGAAGACGACGTTCGTGTTGTTGGTCAGGCTGAAAGCTTCGATCAGACCGTAACCGCCATTCAAAAATTCTCCGCCGACGTCGTTATCTTTGAAGCCGTCCTCGCCCCAAATCCGGCCGACGCGGTTTCCGATCTTCTTCGGCAAAATGCGAATTGCCGCCTGGTAGTGGTGCTGCAGGAACCCGATCAGGAGATGACGCTGGAATTATTCCGTCGCGGCGTTCACGGCATCGTTTCGCGGGAAATTGAACCGGAAATGCTGGTCGAGTGCCTGCGCAAAGTGGCCCAGGGCGAGCCGTGGCTTGAGAGCCGCGCCGTAGCGTGGGTGTTGCAGGCCTATCGCACGCAAGGATTGTGTCCCACCGGATCGCGTCCCAAAGTCTCGCTTACTCCCAAAGAATCTTTGATCGTCTCCTGCGTCACCCAGGGGATGAAGAACAAAGAAATCGCGTTGCGCGTTGGCACCACCGAGCAGGTTGTAAAAAATTATCTTCGCAAAGTCTACGACAAGCTCGGAGTAGCCGACCGCCTGGAGCTGGCGCTTTACTGCCTCAGTCATCGCGTGGTTGAAGGTGTTGGTCTGCCCAGGCCCGCGCCTGCTGTTCCACCAACCAACGGACACGCCCCTGCAGCCCCAGAAACCCCAAATGCAGCGGCAGCCGCCGCGGGTTCGGGATCCTATTCCTAGTTTTCCCTTCGGGTACGGTTCCGTCTCCATCGCAGAGTCTGCCTCCACCTAACGACGACCGATGTCGGTCCATCAAGTCGGGGACATCGCCCGCGAGATGCCGGCATAAGCGAGGTCGCGAGTAGTCCGCAGCACTGTTAGAATCATCACAACCACTTCGCAGGGCAACGGAGAGATGGCCGAGTGGCTGAAGGCGCACGCTTGGAAAGCCCGTGTGACCGATTCGGTCAACACCCGTGTTGAATCAATAGTCTACGCCAGTTCCTTCAATCCGATTATAGACAAGGCGTGCTCTGCTTGACAGGCGAAAAATTTAGCTGAACTGACACTGTGTGCGGCGGGGATTAGACGACTGCCCGTGATTTCAGAGACCCAGTTTCGAGAACTCATAGCCCAGAAATGCGAAACG
>JAYUJG010000131.1:0-8732 GCA_043765355.1 Acidobacteriaceae bacterium
CGCATGAAATTTTTAAGAAATTGGAAAGTCCGGCTCGTGCTGTTCTTTGCGGTCGTGGGCCCGGGCTTCATCACGGCGAACGTCGACAACGATGCGGGCGGCATTCTCACCTATTCGCAGGCGGGCGCGCACTTTGGCTACACGCTGCTGTGGACGATGATCCCGATCACCATCGCCCTGATCGTAGTGCAGGAGATGTGCGCCCGCATGGGGGCGGTTACCGGCAAGGGCCTGAGCGATCTGGTCCGCGAGGAATTCGGTCTGCGGATTACGTTTCTCATGATGCTCGGCATCCTGATTACAAATTTCGGAAACGTCATCACCGAATTTATCGGCATTGCGGGAAGCATGGGGCTGTTCGGAGTTCCAAAATATGTCTCGGTGCCGATCTGCGCCGTAATCGTCTGGCTGATCGCCGTCAAAGGGCAATATAAGAGCGTCGAGAAGGTTTTTCTGGTCGCGTCTTTCTTCTACGTCACCTACATATTTGCCGGAGTGCTGGCCAAGCCCGCGTGGATTGAGGCGATGAAGGCCACGGTCAAGCCTCCGCAGCTAGCCGCCTTCCATCAGAACGCGTACCTCTACATGGTGATCGGCGTCGTTGGTACGACGATCGCGCCGTGGATGCAGTTCTATCTGCAAGCGTCGGTCGTGGAAAAGGGCGTGACGAGGAGGCAGTACAAAACATCGCGGCTCGATGTGATCGTGGGATGCATCTTCACCGATGTCGTTGCGTGGTTCATTATTGTGGCCTGTGCCGCCACGCTCTATCTGCATGGTGTGCGCGACATTCGCGACGCGGCCGACGCAGCGCAGTCACTCCGTCCGCTGGCGGGCGACTGGGCCTACATACTGTTTTCGCTCGGACTTTTCAACGCGTCGCTGTTTGCGGCTTCGATTCTTCCGCTTTCGACCGCCTATACCGTTTGCGAAGGATTAGGCTTGGAGTCAGGAGTCGAGCGCAAGTTCTCCGAAGCCCCGACCTTTTACTGGCTGTACACGGCCTTGATTGTAGCCGGAGCTGCTGTCGTCATGATTCCGGGTCTGCCGCTGATCAAGATCGCGGTATTTTCGCAGGTGGTAAATGGAGCGGTTTTGCCCTTCGTATTGGTTTTCATGTTGCTGCTCATCAACAAAAAAGAATTGATGGGTGAATACGTAAATAAACCCACCTTCAACATCATCGCCTGGGGAACCACCGCAATCATGGTCGGACTCACCGCGCTGTATGTGTACGGAAAGATACGCGGATCGGGGTAGGTTCCCCAAAAGGCGTTTCACCGCGGAGATCGCTGAGGACGCAGAGAACCATCCGGTTTTCGCTTATTTTCTGTGCCCGAATTACTCTGCGCGCTCTGCGATCTCCGCGGTTAGTGTCTTTGTCCCGACAACACTTTCCCCGCTGCGAGATCCTTCACCAGGCCCAAGTCGGCCTCGAGGAAATCCAGTCCCAGCAACTCTTGTCGTGTCACCCAGCGAATCTCGCGAAAGATCCGATTCTCTAATTCGCCGTCATAGTGATGCACCTCGAAGAATCGCAGCTCCACTGCCCCGCCTCCCGGATATTCATGGACGATTCGCGCAACCTCCAGGCCGACATCGGCCGCGATGCCGAGTTCTTCTTCGAGTTCGCGGCGCATGGCATCGCGCGGCTGCTCGCCTTCTTCAATTTTGCCGCCGGGAAATTCCCATTTGAGCGGCATGGGCTGATGCCGCGTCCTCTGGCAGGCGAGGATGAGGTCGTCTTTCAAGATCAACGCGGCTACGACTCGTTTCATGCTGGTTATCGTAAATCATGCCAATGCGATTCACTTCGGCAAAGGCGCGTGCAGCTGTTGTACTTGCGCAATCGAACGCAGACCACGCTGCGGACCAAATACTGTGGGATGAATCGCTCCCGCCAGGGCGCTCAAGCCTGCCAGCAGCGTGGGCGCGGGCGTATTCAGCAATTCGTCGGAGATGCAATAGACTTGTCCGTTCCGCGCCGCAGTCGTGTCGGACCATCCGCGATCGCGAACGATTGTTTCCAGAGGTACGCGATCTCCCGCTCCGCACCAGGCGGCGACGATGACTTCGGGATCAATCGCGGCAATCTTCGCGGCGTCGCACTGCGCTCCTGGTTTGCCGATAAACTCTCCGCCAGACGCGTCGACCAGTTCGGCAACCCACAACTGCGATGCGATCAGTGGCTTGCCCCACTCTTCGCAGTAGACGCGCTTTCTTGGAAGGCTCGCTGTTTGGCGGCGCATGTCGTCGATCGCCGTTTGCATCTCGAAAATAACTTTCTCTCCGCGCTTGTCAGCGCCGACGCAGCTGGAAATCAATGCGATGTCGGTGTAAATATTGTCGAGCGCGCGCGGAGCCAGACCGAGAAAACGAATGCCTGCCTTAAGTATCTCGATGACCGCTGCTTCCTGGTAAGGAACCGCTGCGATTACCAGATCAGGCGCGGCTGCGACAATTTCGCTGGCCTTCGAAGTCCACGAGTCGGCGACGATAATGCGATTGCCGCTTTTTATTTCTGGAACGACATCGGCGCAATACTTTGTGCAGGCTACGATGCGATCCAACTCTCCGACTGCCGCCAAAATTACTGTTGCGCTCGGTTGTAGGCAGGCGATGCGGCGGGGATGATGCGAGGTGGGCATCTCCGTATTGTAGGCGAGTAGAAGTCCTGGTTTCGAGTACTGCAATCGCGAGGTTGCGGTCGTCGCAATGCATGGTTCGCAATGCATTCTTCGCATTACACTTGCAGTGTGTATTCCGCCGAACTCCTCGACCATTTTCAGAACCCGCGCAACACGGGACAAGTCGAAGCTCCCGATGCCATCGCGCGATTGGAAAACCCGGGTTGCGGAGACATTCTTGAACTCACATTGAAAGTAAGCGGCAATCGAATTGCCGAGATTCGTTTTCGCGCCAAAGGCTGCGTCGCGTCGATCGCCTGCGGTTCGGCCATCACGGAGCTGATCCAAGGCAAGACAATCGAGGAAGCGCGCCGTGTGATCACAGAAGACCTGATTCGCAAAGTCGGTGGACTACCGCAAGCTTCGTCTCACGCCAGCCACCTGGCGATCGACACGCTCGCGGCGCTGTTGCAAGGAGTTTAATTTGTGCGGATCATCGAGCCTCTCAGAGTCACTAACCCGTCTCTGCTACCCCCTAGTCTAGTGCAATCAGTGAGTTAGCAACTCCCCCGGACGCCAAAATATATGAAGGCAAGGACTTGTTCGTAAAGCATTCCGGAATAATGACTTAGCTTGTCATTGGGCCACGCTCACTGTCGGGTCACAAGTTGGATTGGGTGGGTCGAGGCGGCGCGGCTGAAGCCGGCGCCCTTTCAAGACTTTTGCTCGGCTTGATCCGTCTCCGGCTGATAAACCCTCCACCCCTTAGCAATCGCGATCTCTTTCAAATCCGGATTGGGGTTGATGGCGAACGCGTGTTTTGACATAGCGAGCATCTCGCGATCCCAGATTGCGTTGCCAAAGGCACAATCGAGGGCGGATTTCAGTACGGATCGAATGGCATCCGGCTTGCCGGGTCCGCTTGGAATTCTGATCAGGCGGTCGGTGACGATTCCGTTTTCTACCGCTACTTCGGCGGCCAGGATGCGATTTGGCGGGATGCCGAAGGTTTTCATGCCGGAGCGGATGACCCACTGATTTGAAGAGGAAACGGCCCACACGTCGCATCCGCATTCGGACGAACGCAGGCGTTGCACCAGTTCGCGCATCTCCGGAAAAATGTTGGGGCCGATGGCGGTGGGCAAGTACTCGTCGGCGGCTTGCTGCACTACTTCTTCGGAGAGTCCGGCGTGCATGGTGACCATTTCTCCGCACATGACGTCTTCGGCTACTTTGCCAGCTTTGTAGTCGGCGTAGCGCTGGCCCATGGTGCTTGCAATTGTTTCTGAAACCAGTCCTTGCTTCAGTTCCCAGGCGTAGAAGCCTTCGCCGGCGTCTCCGGACCAGAGCGTGCCGTCGCAATCGAAGGTGGCTACTTGAGGTTCTAGGTTGAGGACGGATTCGATGAAGGCGGTTTGGGCGGGTGTCAAATGCATGATGGATGATTTGGGCCTTGAGGCATCTAGTTCGATTGTAAAGGCGTTAAAGGCGTTGGGAAATTTAACGAGCCGTACTGTTCCGGCGTGTCCACGTTGAGCGCGATGTTTGGATCGTCCAGCGGAAGGTACTCGATCTGGGTTTCGTGTGCGTGTTCGACTTCGCGGGCGTTCGATGTTTCCGCGGCATTCAGGAAGGCTTGCAACATTTCGTTGGCGATCAGAATTGGGTGTCCGTGTTTGCCCTGGTATTCGGGGACGACTGCCCACTTTCTTGCGGCGTTGGCTCGGTCGAAAGCCGATTGCAGCGTCTCGATCGTTGCGGCGCTTACTGGAGGACGGTCGACGAGCGTGATCATGGCAGCATCGCGGCCGCGGTTTCTTACTTCTTGCAGGCCGACTCGCAGGGAACTGAATTGTCCCTGCGCGGGATCGGGATTGACTACCAGCGATGCGCCGTTGGCGTAGATGATGGGTGCCAGGGCTGCTTCGTTGTTTCCCACTACTACCAGTACAACGTCAACGTAGGGAAAGAAGAGTTGGATGGCGGCGGAGAGGAATGTTCCCGTGGTTTCAGGTTTTGCCGATTGCGGGGGCCATGGGAGCAGCGCCTTGTCGCGACCCATGCGGGTGGATTCTCCGGCGGCTAAAATTACGCCGCACATGTTTGAGAGCTGAGCCATGTTTGGACGATAGCAAAGTGGTGATGGTCTGCCAAGGAGACTGAGGGCTGTGATACCGATCTGATCATTTTGGTGGCGGCGAAGAGCTTTAACCACAGGGGGCCCGGAGGGGCACGGGGGAAAGCAAATGCTGGAGGTCTCAGCTTCGTTGAATACTGCTAATTGAAGACGGTTAATTGAAGACTTCTAGTTGAACATGGGCAACTTGATCAGGTCGTCGTGCGGAACTCGCTCCACGGGCTGTCCAGCTTTGCGCCAGGCACGGAGGCCGCCGGTGATGACGAATACTTTGAAGCCCAGAGTTTGTAATTGTTGCGCCACACGGGCGCTGGTAGCTTCGCGCTGTCAAGTACAGTAGAGATAAATCTCTTGATCCTTGGGGAGGTTTTTGATTTCTTCGATCAGGTTGTTGGGCTCGAGGCGGATGGATCCGGCAATGCGTTCGGAATCGGCGTCGTAGTAGCCGTGGCTGCGGACGTCGGCGATCAGCATGTTCTGCGCGGCTTGGGACGCGAGTCTCTTTGCCAACTCGTCGGCGGGAACCCGGGGAATCACGTCAAGCAAACGGTACTTCCGATAAACCCATATGCGGTAAATGGCGTAGGCGGCTAGTCCGATGCCGAAGATGACTTCGGCGGCGAATCCGGCGGAACGCAAGCCGCGGGTGATGGCGCGGAGGGCGTCGCTGAAAAGATTTCCCGCGATCGCGTATGCGCCAACGTAGAACGCGGCGCCGACGGAATCGTAGAGCAGAAAATCTCCGAGGCGCATTTTCATGCTGCCGGCCAGCGGCGGCGACATGGTGTTAATGCCGGGAATGAACTTGGCGAAGAGCAAAGTTTGTTTGCCGCGGCGGTAGAAATATTCCGCCGACCGAAGAATGCAAGTTTCCGGATTTGCGGAAAGCCGGCACAGGACGCCCAACAGCGCCCAGCCACTGACTCGGCCCATGAAATAGAGAAGGAGATCGCCGGCGATCATGGCCACGACGCCCACGCAGACCACCAGATACAAGTGGAGACCGCCATAAGCCGACACGGCGCCGGCAGTCAGGATGGCGAGCGCGGCGGGTAAGGGAAGCCCTACGGCCTCGGCTAGACACACAACCGCGAGGAAGATGTAGCCGTTGTGAGAAATGACTGAGATCAGATGGTGCATAGTCAGTGAGCTTGTTCAGTATATCAATTCGTGGTTCTATCGAATGTCAGGCAGGCTAGCCTGTGCCGCCCCTTCGGGCCTGCATATCAGCAGCGTTGGTGCCATGGAGGCGGTCGCTCGAAGCTCGCCACGCGTAGCTATTTTTCTCTCGCCACCACGAACTCTGGAGCCCACAGCAGCGCTCGCTTGATCTCCGAATCGGGGAAGGTGCAGATAGCTTTGCTGGCGGCTTCGGCGTAGCGCGCGGCTTCCTTGGACGCGAATTCCAGTGAGCCGTAGCGATTCAGGATGTCGAGGATGTCTGCGTGAGTGACGCCGTTGAAGGCGCGGTCGCGCAGCACGGTTTCAATTTGGAGGCGCTCGGCGGGCGCGCAGCGTTCGAGGGCGTGAATGACCGCCAGCGTGGCTTTGCCTTCACGCAGATCGCTGGCTACGGGCTTGCCCAGCACGCTTTCTGACGCGGTCAGGTCGAGCACGTCGTCGACGATCTGGAAAGCCAGGCCGAGGTTGCGTCCGTATTGGCCGAGGCGGTCTTCTTCCTGTTCGCTTGCGCCGCCGAGAATTCCGCCCACTCTCATGCAGACTGAGAAAAGGCACGCCGTCTTGCGATAGATCAGGTCGAGATGCTCTTGCAGAGAGATCAGCTTGCCCAGCTTTTCCATCTGGAGCAATTCGCCTTCGACCATTTGCTGCGTGAGTTCGATGAGCACGTCGAGGATGCGGAAGTTGCGCTCCTGCACGGCGATCTTGAAGGCCTGCATGTAGAGCCAGTCGCCGGCCAGCACGCACATCGAGTTGCCCCATTGCGTGTTGGCGGCGGGGCGTCCGCGGCGGATCTGCGCTTCGTCGATGATGTCGTCGTGGACGAGGGTGGCGGTGTGGATGATCTCGACTACGGACGCGAGCTTTACCGCGCCATCGCCCTTATAGCCGAGCAGTTTTGCGGAAAGCAGCAGCAGCGCGGGACGGATGCGCTTGCCTCCGCCGACGCGGAGATATTCCCCAATTTCGGTGATCGCGGCGACGTTCGACACGGTGTCGCGTCCGAATTGCTCTTCGATCGCGGCGATGTCATCGCGCAGAAGATCAAAAATTTCTTTCCCGTTAATGGCGCTGGTTGTGCTCAAGTTCTAGTCCGCCCACCCCAAATCCATGGAACCGCAGAGGTCGCCGAGTGCGCAGAGACAATCCCGAATTTCATGTGTATGCGCCATTGTTTCTCTGCGGGCGTTGCGTTCTCCGCGGTTTAATTTCTTAGTTGCTCCGATAATTCGTGAATTGCAGGTCGATGCCGAAATCTTTCTGCTTGATCATTGCGATCACTTCCTGCAGCGTGTCGCGATCTTTGCCGCTGATGCGGACGACGTCGGCCTGAATCGAGGCCTGTGCTTTTTTCTTCGAATTCTTGACCAATGCAACAATTTCCTTCGCTTTTTCCATCGGGATGCCTTGCTGCAGCGTGACCTTCTGTTTCACGGTGCTGCCCGCAGCGGACTCGATGGCGGCATAGGTCAGGCCCTTGAGGGACACGCCGCGCTTAAATAGTTTGGCCTGCAGGATGTCGTTGACCGCCTTTAATTTGTACTCGTCGGCGGAGTGCAGCAGGATCGCGTCGGTGCCTTCCATCGCAATCTGTGACTTCGAGTCTTTCAGATCAAAGCGCGTGGTGACTTCCTTCATCGCCTGCTGGATGGCATTGGCGACTTCGGCAAGATCGATTTTGCTGACGATATCGAAACTGTTGTCGGGCATCGAGTCGTGTCTTTAAGGCCTTAGATTGTCGAATTGGGTGATACGGAGCATGTGTTTTTGTCGTGAGCTTCGGGCTCTGGGCTGCAAGCTTTGAGCGGACACAATCGAGCGACTAAAACCGCACACCACTCCCAAGCTTGTACACATGAGGGTAACAGAAGAAGCAACGTCCGCGCAGGCTGGGCGCTTGGGAAGGTAGTGGTCGGGTTGGAGAAAGCTTGAACCACAGGGTACACGGGGAGGCACGGGGCAAGGCATTTACGCGAGGGCGAAGAATTTATAAAAGTTTTCCGTAGTACGCGCGCCAATCTCTTCGGCAGATAGAGCGCGCATTTCGCCGATCTGGCGGGCTACCTCTTTTACAAATGCGGGCTCGTTGCGCTGGCCGCGATGTGGAATCGGAGCGAGATAAGGGGAATCGGTTTCGATCAGCATGCGGTCGAGTGGGACGATTTTAGCTGCGTCACGAATCGGCTGCGCTTTGGGGAAGGTGATGTTGCCGGCAAACGAAATCATGAAGCCCATGTCGAGGGCACGGCCTGCATGGTCGAGACTTCCTGTGAAGCAGTGCAGGATGCCGCCTAGACCACTCGAAGTCCAATGTTCGGAGATGAGCGAGAGGCAGTCGTCCCAGGCGTTCTCGCTGTTGTCGGAGGCGCGGCAGTGGATGATGATGGGCAGTTTCGCCGCACGCGCCAGCTCCATTTGCTTTACGAAAACTGTTTTTTGCAGGTCGCGAGGCGAGTGGTCGTAAAAATAGTCGAGGCCAATTTCTCCCCAGGCGATCACTCGGGGATGCTTGGCCCAGTCTGCCAGGCGGGCATAGGCGTCGTCGTTGGCGAGGCTGGCTTCGTGGGGATGAATTCCTACGCTGGTCCAGATTTCCGGATACCGCGGTTGGCCGTTGTATTTCTCCGCCAGTTGAATTCCGCAGTTGGCGGTGTCGGGGCCTTCGCCATTACCGATGGCTAGATAGGCCTGGATACCATTTTGTTTCGCGCGTGTGAGCACCTCGTCGCGATCGGCGTCGTAGCGCGAGCCTTCGAGATGGGCGTGGGAGTCGATGAACATCAGTG
>JAYUJG010000132.1:0-2897 GCA_043765355.1 Acidobacteriaceae bacterium
GCCGGAGCGGCCGCTGCGTTCGGCATCACGGTCGCCAGCATTGCCAATTTTTCTTCGCTGCCGCAAGTCGTCGAAGACGGTGCGACCTTCGAGGAGAACGCGCGCAAGAAGGCCGAGTCCTACAGCCTGGCCGCTGCCGGCGAGATTGTTCTAGCCGACGATTCAGGCCTGGAGATCGACGCGCTTGGCGGCGCGCCCGGCGTTCACTCTGCCCGCTACGCCGCCGACCAGCCACACACGGCGGCAGCCAACACCGATGACGAAGCGAACAACACCCGCGTTCTGCGCGAACTGGCAAGCGTCGCACCCGACAAGCGCACAGGGCGCTTCGTCTGCGTACTAGCCGCCGCCCGCGACGGTGCGACCCTGCAAACATTTCGCGGCACGGCTGAGGGCGTCATCCTCGCCGCGCCCCGGGGAGAACACGGCTTCGGATACGATCCCCTGTTTTACTTTCCGCAAATCGCGAAGACTTTTGCGGAACTGAGTGCTGAAGAAAAAGCCCAGTACAGCCATCGGGGCGCGGCCTTCCGAGAATTTCTGGCGTGGTATCGAACCGAACTCCCAAACAAATAGTAGGAGCGATAGCCTTTTTTCTCTGCGCTCTTAGCGGCCCTTCTTAGCGTCCTTGGCGGTTAAGATGTTTGCCGCTCGCGGCAAGATCGAAGGCTTAACCGCAAGGGCCGCGAGGATGGCGCAAAGTTCGCAAAGGAATTTGACATCGAAGAAAAACAAGGCGACTTTTCGTCGCAGATAGAGCTACTTTTTAGTCAGTCTGACGCAACGGCGCTTGACTTCGCTTCCCTCGCAAAACGATAATTATTAGTTTTCCCAAACTAGATTCAAGACGAACCTTTTCGTTTCGCAAAACTTCTAGCTTCGCACTCTTCAAGGAGCAGTCATTTTGGCGTCAACTGCCAGACCCATCGAGCCAGCTATTTCAATTCCACAGATCAAGCCGGGCGTTGCCCCGCTGCGCGCCGGACAAGGCACTTCGTTCTTACTGCGCCGCCTTCACTCGCTGAGCGGCGTCGTTCCCATCGGAGCATTTCTTGTAGAACATTTCATCTCGAACGCCGAGGCCTTTCGAGGCCCCGCCGCCTATGCCAAGCAGGTCGAGTTTCTGAATAGCTTGCCCGGTGTTTTCGTGATGGAACTGTTTTTCATCTGGCTGCCGATCCTCTATCACGGCCTTTACGGCGTCTATATCTGGTATCGCGGCGAGACCAATGTCGCCGAATATCCATGGGCCGGCAACTGGCTCTACACGTCGCAGCGCTGGACGGGCATCATTTCTTTCGCCTACATCGTGCAACACACCTATCACCTGCGCTTCACCGGCGTGCATCTGGCGACGAACCCGATGCAGTCGTTCGCGAAGGTCCAGGCCGAATTCCAGAATCCATGGATGGTGGCATTTTACGTGGCCGGCATCGTCGCGGCATCGTGGCATTTCAGCTACGGCCTGTGGCTCTTCGCCGCGAAGTGGGGCATCACGACTGGCGAAAATGCACGCCGCCGCTTCGGCTATGTCTGTCTGGCGCTCGCTCTCGGTCTGGTTTCAATTGGTGCGATCAGCATGTACGGATTTCTGAGTAGCCCGTACCAGCCGCCGATGGATTTGAATGCAGCATCGCAAAACATCACCATGCGATAAGGCTAGGGGTTGTGTGGTGTTGTTGGTTGTGTGGTGGCGGGGCTCCGCCCCGCAAACGGGGCAAAGCCCCGTCACCACACGAGAAGAATCGTTTTCGCAAAGATTGGACTCATAAAGAATGGCAGCTCCAAAAATCATCGTTGTGGGAGGCGGACTGGCAGGGCTCGCAGCCGTCATCAAGATTGCCGAGATGGGAGGCGAAGTCGATCTGTTCTCGATCGTCCCGGTAAAGCGCTCGCACTCTGTCTGCGCTCAAGGAGGAATCAACGCTGCCAAGAACCTTAAGGGCGAGGGCGATTCCACCTACAAACATTTCGACGACACAATCTATGGCGGAGACTTTCTCGCCAACCAGCCTCCGGTAAAGGCGATGTGCGAGGCCGCGCCTGGCATCATCGATCTGCTCGACCGCATGGGTGTTCCCTTCAATCGCACTGCCGAAGGTCTTCTAGACTTCCGCCGCTTCGGCGGCACGCTCTATAACCGCACTGCCTTCGCCGGAGCCACAACCGGCCAGCAACTTCTCTACGCGCTCGACGAGCAGGTGCGTCGTTATGAGTCCGAAGGCAAGGTGAAGAAGTTCGAGCATTGGGAATTTCTCTCGGCTGTGCTTGATGGAAGACGCGTCGCTCGCGGAATCTGCGCGATGGATCTACGCACCATGGAAGTTCGCACCTTCCCTGCCGACGGCATCATCATGGCCACAGGCGGCTGCGGCGCCATTTTCGGCAAGTCGACGAATTCTGTGGTGTGCACGGGCTCCGCGCAATCAGCGCTCTACCAACAAGGCGTTTACTACGCCAACGGAGAGTTCATCCAGGTCCATCCCACCTGCATCCCCGGCGAAGACAAGTTGCGTCTGATGTCAGAATCCGCCCGCGGCGAAGGCGGACGGGTATGGGTTCCGAAGACTCAGGGCGATAAACGCGATGCGAAATCCATTCCAGAGAGTGAGCGCTGGTACTTCCTCGAAGAGTGGTATCCGAAATATGGCAACCTGGTCCCGCGCGACGTAGCGACGCGCGCAATATTCAAAGTAGTCTACGAGCACAACCTCGGCATCGACGGCAAGCCGATGGTCTATCTCGACTTGACGCACATCGACCGTAAAACCCTCGACCGTAAGCTCGAAGGCATTCTGGAAATCTACGAGAAGTTTGTCGGCGACGATCCGCGCGACACGCCGATGAAGATTTTCCCCGGCATGCACTACACCATGGGCGGCCTCTGGGTGGATTAC
>JAYUJG010000133.1:0-3200 GCA_043765355.1 Acidobacteriaceae bacterium
TCTTCGCCGACGCTGCCACCGTGACCGGGCTCGCCTTGGTCGAAACGTGCGTGTTGACGACCGCGTCGGGTACGGACTGACGCAGCGCTTCGTTGGTCGCCGCCGCCTGCTGGTTGCTGATCGCGTTCATGGTCGTGCGCGTGTTCTGAATAATGCTGGGACTCTGGGCCGAGGCCAGGCTCGCAGCCAGTAAACAAACGAGAACTGTCATCGTCGGTTTCATCGTGTCCCTCCTATTTCTTCGCCGGCGTAGCCGGTGTTCCGGACTTGCTGGCCGGCCCCGCCGGATCCAGGTCATGACTGAAATATGTAGTCGTCAGGCAGGTCGCCACCACCGTCTCACCCGGCGCGTACTGGTAGGTGTGCTTCGCCTTCGCGTCGGTCGGCTTGCGCGTGGAGGCCACCAGCAGGTTCGAGACGTTCACGATGCGTTCCACCTTGCCCAGACGGTCGAAGAATCCGAGCATCGAATAGAAGGGGCCGTCGAACTCCACCTCGAACGGCACTTCCGTGTAGAACTCTTTCGCGGCGTAGGGACGCGACGTATAGCGGCGAATTTCCACTCCCGCTTTGCGCGCCTCTCCACTCACCATGCGCATGAAATTGTCGACTTCTTTTTCATCCGGCACGATTTTTCGCTCGATCTCGAGCTGCTGCTTCAAGCTGGCCAGTTGGCGGTCGATATCGGCGAGTTTCGGCCGGTACGCTTCCAGTTCCGCGTTCTCACGCAGTTTGGCCTGCAGTTTGATCTGGGCCGCCGCGTTTTGTTCGCGCTGCGACTTGAAGACCGTGTAGTAGAGTCCGCCGGTGACTAACGCCGCCCCCAGGATCAGAACTCCCAACATCTTCGCGCCTGTTAATTCGCCTAGATTCATAGTCGGGTCCGCCTTTACGACTTCGCCTTTTCGCAGGTCAGCACGAACTGAAACGCCTGCATGTCTTTTACGGTTTCGTCCTGATAGCTTTCCTTGATCTCGATGTTGCGGAAGAAACCGGTCTTCTGCAGGTTGGAAATCAAATTGGCCACCGCGTCGCTGCTTAGCGCCGTGCCATCAATCGCAACGTTCGCGCCCTGGTCCTGCATGCTGTTCAGCCAGACCGCCTCGGTGTTGTTGACCGTATCGCCCACCATCGCCAGCAGGCTCAGCGGACCGGCCTGATTGGCGCGCAACTGGTCGATCACATCCACCCGCCGCTTGTAGTTGTCGGCCTGCTTCTGCCGTTCCATATACCGCACCTTGATGTTGGCCAGTTCGCGATTCTTTTGTTCCGCAATACGGGCTTGCACCTCGATCGACTTCTTTTCCCGATCAAGCTGGTACCAGTACCCCGCGTTCAACGCGCCGGCGATCACCACCACCGCCGCAATTTGAATCACCGGCCCGCCCAGGTTGCCGAACTCGAAGCTCGGCATGCTGATGGCAGGTCCCTTCTTGCCTTTCGGTTTCGCACCACCCAGCAGATTGATTCGGATCATAGCTTTTCAAAGCTCCTCAGGGCCAAACCCACAGCCACTGCCAACTGGCCGGCGTTCTGTTCGACCAGCTCCGCCCCGGCGCCATCCGCCGGTGCCAGTATTTTTTGAAACGGATTGAACAACTCCACCGGCATCGAGAACTCTTGCCGCAACGCCTCCACCAGGCCTGGAACCTTGGCCGAACCGCCGGCCAGATAAATTTTTTCGATGTGCTCTCCCGCCGCGCTGGCGCGGAAGAAGTCAAACGTCTTCTGAATTTCGAGGACGATGATTTCCGTCACCTGCTGCAGGATCGGCGTCTTCGCGTCGTCATGCACCGTGCCCACCTTGTGCCCGAGCTTCAACGATTCCGCATCGTCGAAACTCAGATCCAGTTCCTTCTGCAGCGAGTCGGTGTACTGATGTCCGCCCACCGAAACGTCGCGAGGGAACAGCGGCGTCGTGCCCTTCACGATGTTGATGTTCATCACGCTCGCTCCCAGGTTGAGCAATGCCACCACCTGCGTCGGAGCGGGCTCGTAGTTAAACTCGTAGCAATTCTGCAAAGCCAGCGCATCGATGTCCACAATAGCCGGAGTCTTGCCCGCCATCGAGAGTACGTTGGTGTAGTTCAGAATCTTGTCCTTCTTGACCGCCACCAGCAGCACATCCATGGTCGGGCTGGTCGCGTCGTCGGACAAAATCTGATAGTCGAGGTTGACATCCGCGAGATCGAAGGGAATATGCTGCGCCGCTTCCTTCTGGATGGTCTCGGCCAGTTCCTGATCGCTCATCGAGGGCAGCGAGATCTTCTTCACGATCACGGAGTGTCCGCTGACCGCCGTCGCCACCGCCTTCGATTTGATCGCGTTGTCGGTGAACAGCTTGGTGATGGCGGCCGAGACCGTTCCCGAATCGACGATCATCGAATCTACGACGATGTCCGGCGCGATCGGCTCCAGGCCGAGGTGCGCCACTTCGATGCCCGTCCGTGTTTTCCTGAGTTCGACGGCCTTGATGCTTGAAGATCCTACATCCAGACCCACTATCGTTTTCGATCCCATTCCAAACATGTGCCCGCCTTTTCTGTAGCGCCGGCGTCTCGCCGGCAGGTTTCTTACGAAACTCCAGCCGCCTTCACTGATACCTTGACTTTCTTTTTGCCCTGCGGTTCCGTTTCCATCGACTTCTCTTCCATCCACTGATCCAGCTTCGACTTCTTGAAGCGCCACCGGTTGCCAAGCTTGAATGCCGGAATCTTTTGCTCGTTCACGTACTTGTACAAAGTGTCCGGACTCACTCCCAGATACTGCGAAGCTTGGCGAATATTCATCACTTCTCGCGAGTCGGCCATTTACCTTTTCCCTTCTCCCGCGGAATCCATCGCTCAGCCCAGCCCGTTCCTTCCGGCAACGCTGACGAAATTGGGAGAACCAAGTCCTCGATCAAACGCATTCGAGTGTATTTTGGTGTGCTGAGCATAGCGCAACCGGAAGCCACGGCCTCTGAGCGGGGATTACCCGGTTTTGTTGGGTTTTAGGGGGTTTTTCTGGAATCAGCAAAAAGTGGACTTGCAGTTAATGTCTACTAATAGTATTTACTGTGAACTTGAACCCTACATATAGTATTCAAGCGGAAGATCGCGCACCAGTCACCCCAATTGGAGTAACTAAGGTACTAGAGACGGTACGGAAGTACTTGGACAGACGCGCAACCCGATGAAAACACGCCGCTCACTCTATCC
>JAYUJG010000134.1:0-7531 GCA_043765355.1 Acidobacteriaceae bacterium
CTCCTGCGAAACGGGATCGTTGCGATAGCTCTGCTCCAGAATCTGCAGCGGCCGTCCCGTCAGATCGCGCAGAATCACGGAGTCGGGCTCAAGGTGGGCCGTAACCCCGGCAAAGTCGACGTGATTAGTGCCGCTGTGCAGGTCAAGCGCAAGGTGGTCGCGGGCAACAAAAAAGTTCTGGTTATAGATGGTGAGTGACGGCGCGGCGTCTTGCGCGGCGGCGGCGAGGGTAAGGCTGAAAATAAGTAAAGCTGCGAGAAGTTTTTGCATGGCCCCTTTTCCTGTGGCAGTAGTTGCGATAGCTCGGGGAAGCTACGCCACTCTCCCGTACAGACGCGGCTCGCCGCGTCTTGTAGATAGAACGGGGATGCAGGAGAAACTTGCGTGGCGTTGGAAAGTGGCCTGGAAGTAACTCAAGGTAACCACAACGTATTCAAGAAGTCGGAAATCCCGTGGGTACTAAAATGTGTTCATGGCAAACACACGGAGCACTTCCCTAACCGCACCGTCGCACCTGCCGAGAACTTAATCAGACGTTCCTTAGAAGGCGATCGGGATTGGAGCACCTGGACGGGCGAGGATGCCCGTCCCTCCATTGGGGTGGCTAGATGTCCAAATTCTTCACATCCAGCGCATTATCCTCGATAAACTTCCTGCGTGCTTCTACGTCTTCGCCCATCAGTGTAGTGAAGATGGTTTCGCACTCGGCGATGTCTTCGAGCCTGACCTGCAACAAAGTTCGGCGCTCGGGATCCATCGTCGTTTCCCAGAGCTGCTCCGCCGTCATTTCGCCAAGGCCTTTGTAGCGCTGGACGATGTATTCCTTGCGGCCTTCGTTCAGAACGTAGTCGAAAAGGTCGCGAGCGTTGTGCTTCTCGACGATCTCGGGCTCTTTTCCGCGCCGCACCAGTTTGCCGGACTTCTTCCCCGCCTTTTCGGATGCTTCGTTTTCTTCGCCACTCAGGTTTTCGCCGGAATTTTCCTCGTCTTCTGTGTCCGCTTCCGCGTCCTTCTCCGCTGCGCTCGCCGCTTTCGACGCCTTGGGCAAGCTCTCTACCACGAAGGGCGGCTCAAGATATTGCTCGATCTGTTTGAACTTGGCAATGAGCTGGCGGCATTCCGGAGTCGAAGCCAGTTCCCAGTTGATGACGTGCTCGGCACCCTGCGAGTTCAGGAAGAATACTTCCCAAAGATTGTGTTCTTCGTCAAAACGCGTGGCCACGCTCTTCAAATTCAAGTCTTTCAACCGGCGCTTCAGTTCTTTCTCGAGCTTCTCGATTTTCTTCGGCGGAGTGTTCTTGTCGCCTTCAAAGTCCACCCGCTTCGCCAGGTCGAGCTTCGGCAGCAATGCCGTGATGTCTTCCGCGCGAATTCGTTTGTTGAGCCGGTCGAGAAATCCGAGATACTCGTTCAGCACCGTGATGAACTTGGTCAGAGCCGCCCCTTCAAGCTTCGCTGCGCCGTCTCCGTAGCGGATGGTGAGCCCTTCGGACGCGCGCTTCACCATTACTTTGACGAACTCATGTTCGTTCTTAATGTACTGGTGCGTCTTGCCCTTCTTGATGCCGAACAACGGCGGCTGCGCGATGTAAATGTTGTTGCGCTTGATCAGTTCCTGCATGTGGCGGAAGAAAAAAGTGAGCAGCAGGGTGCGAATGTGCGAGCCGTCGACGTCGGCGTCGGTCATCAGAATGATCTTCCCGTAGCGCACCTTCGTCGGATCGAAATCTTCTTTCGAGATGCCGGTGCCGAGCGCCGTGATCATGGCGCGAATTTCTTCGTGAGCCAGCATCTTGTCGTAGCGCGCTTTTTCGACGTTGAGAATTTTCCCCTTGAGCGGCAGAATCGCCTGAAAGCGGCGGTTACGGCCTTGTTTGGCGGTGCCGCCTGCCGACTCGCCCTCGACGAGAAACAATTCGCAGCGGTTGGGATCGCGTTCGGAACAGTCCGCAAGTTTGCCGGGAAGGCCTCCGCCATCGAGCGCGCCTTTGCGGCGCGTGAGGTCGCGGGCCTTGCGCGCGGCTTCGCGGGCGCGCGCGGCGTCGATCGCTTTGTTAATGATCTTTTTGGCGACGGCAGTGTTCTGTTCGAAGAATCCGCCCAGGCGTTCGTTCACCACGGCCTGCACGATGCCGGCAATATCGGAATTCAGTTTGCCCTTGGTCTGCCCCTCGAACTGCGGCTGCGACAGCTTTACGCTGATCACCGCGACCAGGCCTTCGCGGACGTCGTCTCCGGTGAGATTTTCTTTCACGTCTTTGAACAGGCCCATGCTCTGTCCGGCAGAGTTAATCGTGCGCGTCAGGGACGTGCGGAAGCCGGAAAGATGCGTGCCGCCGTCAACCGTGTTGATGTTGTTGGCGAAGCTGAAGACTGATTCCGAATAGGCGTCGTTGTACTGGAGCCCGATCTCGATATGCACGTCGTCTTTGTCGGCTTCCATGTAGATCGGTTTGTCGTGCAGAACGGTCTTGCCGCGATTCAAATGCTTAATGAACTCGGCAATCCCGCCGGTGTATTTGAATTCGGTGTGCTTGGCCTCGCCGGTTTTTGAGTCGGTCTGCCGCTCGTCGGTGAGCGTGATGACCAGTCCCTTGTTGAGAAACGCGAGTTCGCGCAGCCGCTGCGAGAGCGTATCGAAGTTGTACTCAAGGGTCGTCGTAAAAATAGTTTTATCGGGCACGAAGTGGACTTTGGTCCCAGTCTTCACTTTCGCCGCGCCGGTTTTCTTCAGCTTGCTGGTGGGCTCGCCCTTGGAATAAGTCTGCTCCCACGTAAAACCGTCGCGCCAGATTTCCAGATCGAGTTCTTCGCTCAGCGCGTTGACGCAACTCACTCCCACGCCGTGCAATCCGCCGGAAACTTTGTAGGAGTTGCTATCGAATTTCCCGCCCGCATGCAACGTGGTCATCACAACTTGCGCGGCGGGAATCTTTTCTCCGTCGATATCCATGTTGTCCACCGGAATGCCGCGTCCGTTGTCGACGACAGTAATGGAATTGTCGAGATGAATCGTAACTTCAATTTTGTCGGCGTGACCGGCGAGCGCTTCGTCAACCGAGTTATCGACGACTTCATACACCAGATGATGCAGGCCAAGTTCGCCCGTCGAGCCGATGTACATCGCGGGACGCTTACGCACCGCTTCCATGCCGCCGAGAACTTTGATCGAGTCGGCGGTGTAGTCGGTATTGGCAGGCTTGCCGTTCTTATTCTTCGCGTCGTTTTTATCGTCGACACTCTTAGCATCGTTGCTCTTAGAGTCGACGAGTTCAGCTTGTAATTCTTTCGTGGCCATTCTACTCCGTGGAAAAACCGGATCGGGCACCCCACTGGAGGGACGATTCCGGGACTGCTCGCTGCGCTCAACTTATTGAATTTCCTGCTATTTACCGATCACTTGAGTTGCTGTTATTTTAACATAAAATACGGTGTTTTTGAGCCTGGAATCGAGACCATAAACGGCCCGTTTTTATGCTCTTAGGCACGCCTTCCATGCGGCCCATGCCACACCCGGCGAGCCCCGTCTCTACGGTCGGTTTTTGCGGGTGCGCGATTTTGATGCCCCGAAATGCAGGCCGTCCATCAGCTCGTCCAGCTCCTCTTCACTGCCCGCGATGAAGGTGAACGAAACGATTTGTCCTTTGGCGAGCAGGACCAGCGTGCACTGGCGCATGGTGAGTTTGTCGTCCGTCGTCTTGCCAGGGAGCGTCTTTACGAAGTCTGCGCGCAGCAGTTGCCGCCCCTCAACGTCGAGCATGTACGCCTCGCCCTCAGCCTTAAAGCCCTTCCCGCTCGCCAGATCGCCGAGCGGGCCAAGATAGTCTTCTGCACGCTTGAAGCCGGGATACGTCGCCGCGCTCTCAGAAGCGATTACGACCGCTGAATTCACCGTGTCTCCCGTAGCCCCGGGAGGCCGCTCGAACACCGCGAGCAGCAGCTCGGACTTTCCCGCCTCAGTTCCCTCTTGCATTTGCTTGCTGCGATCTACCCAGCTGTAGGGAATCTGGAAGCGAAATCCGAAACTGGTGTTGCGGTAAAGCTGGGAGTCGTCTGTGGAAGGAGCTGCCGGCTTCGAAGCCGGCTTTGTGACTGGCTTGCTTTGGGTTTGCGCGCTGACGGTTAGGCTCAGGGCGAGTAGTGCAATCGCAGTGAGGTGGCTATGCTTGGTTGCGTGCATCGGCGTAAAACAAGTTTACATACTTGTCGAACGGCATGGGAGAGCGCACTGGGCTCGCGAGAACGCCCGTAGCTCCACTGCGTGCTATTCCACGAACATGCAGTCTCCGTAGGAATAAAACCTGTACTCCGCCTCAACCGCGTGCCGGTAGGCGTTCATCACGAACTCTTTGCCTCCCAGCGCACACACCAGCATGAGCAAAGTCGATTGCGGAAGATGAAAGTTTGTCAGCATCGCGCCGACGATCCGAAACTTGTAGCCGGGATAGATAAACGCGTCCGCCTCGCCTTGTCCCGCCTCGACCTGACTGCGAGCCTGGCCCGCGCCTTCGGCTACTTGCCCCGCCCCCGCGTATTCCAAAGTGCGGACCGTGGTCGTGCCCACAGCCACCACCCGTCGTCCCTCGGCTTTTGCCCGGTTGATTGCCCGCGCCGCCTCCGCTGGAATTTCGTACCACTCGCGATGCAGCTTGTGATCTTCCACTTTATCGACCCGCACGGGCTGAAAGGTGCCGAGGCCAACATGCAGCGTGACTTCGGCAATTTCAATCCCGCGCCCCCGAATTCGGTCGAGTATCTCCGGCGTAAAGTGCAAGCCCGCCGTCGGTGCCGCGACCGAGCCGCGCGCTTGCGCATAGATTGTCTGGTAACGCTCCCGGTCGTCAGGCTTGTCGTCTGGCTCGCCCTCCGCGCCTTCTCCCCGGTGGATGTAGGGTGGCAGCGGTGTGTGCCCGAGACGTTCGACACGTGCAAAAAAGTCTGGGACCGGCGCAAACCGGATGCGCCGCTCGCCAAAGTCTCCCCGTTCGATGACTTCAGCTTCTAGCGCACCCGGAATACCAGGTTGGGTTTCATCGCTCGAACTCACGGCACTCGGATTGAGCGCTGACAACGACGAAAGCGAAGAGCCTGAACCACGGGGTACACAGCGGTGCACAGAGGAACCCGTGGTCTCTGTCGGCGATTGAGTAAAATAGAGCTTCTCTCCGACCCCAATCTTCTTCCCCGGACGCACCACGCAACGCCACTCGTTCGGATCGTCCGCCACCTGTCGGATCAGCAATACTTCAACACGTCCGCGCAGAAAATCTCGCGCCGCCGGGTTGTCCGCGCTCACCGGCACGGCTTTCTGTCCGCTTCGGTAACCGTAAAGCCGCGCCGGGAACACCCGCGTATTGTTCACTACCAGCAGGTCGTCAGCCCGCAGCAGGTCGGGAAATTCGCGAAAACTGCGCTCTTCCCAGCCTCCCGATTGATCCCGCCCTGGGCGCTTCAAATGCAACAGGCGCGACCCCGAGCGATCCGCAAGCGGTTCCTGCGCAATCCGTTCGGACGGCAGGTCATACTGGAAATCGGAGACAAGCATGGGGAAAGACTAAAGACTAAAGACTTAAAAATTAAAGACTTAAGGACTAAAACTTATCGACTGAAGACTATACGGTTTCGGCCCCAGATTCCAACCCGCCCGCTTCCGCGCTGCTGCGGAACTAGGCGGAACTAGTGAGGGCGCTTTTTACAAATTTTGACCATCATAATAGTTGTAAGGTTTCCAAGGCGTGCTGTAACATGGCGGCGCGAGGTTCCCCCATAGCCAGCGACCGCCAGCATCGTCAAGAGATTGTGCAGTTCGGTCGCCTGCTGCACGAAAACGGTCTGGTCGCCGCCACCGACGGGAACCTGTCGGTCCGCCTCGACGAAACCCACCTGCTCGTCACACCCACCTGCATCAGCAAAGGCCGTATGCGCGCCTCCGACATGGTGATTGTTGACATGGACGGAAGACGCATCTCCGGCAAGCGCCGTGTCTCCAGCGAAATCGGCATGCACTTGCTGATCTATCGTCTGCGCCCCGATGTCCAGGGCATCGTCCACGCGCATCCGCCAACCGCGACCGGTTTCGCGGCTTCCGGATACGACCTGAACCGTCCGCTGGTCTGCGAAGTCGTCGTCGGCCTGGGATCGATCCCCCTCGCCCGCTACGGCACTCCCGGGACGCCCGAACTCACCGACGCTCTCGCTCCGTTGATTCCGAACCATGAAGCCATCCTCATGGCAAATCATGGCGTGGTCACATTCGGGTCGTCGCTCGAAAGCGCCTACATGCACATGGAGACGGTCGAACACTTCGCAAAGATCGCCCTCGTCACTCACCTGCTCGGCAACGAGCAACCGCTCGACGACAAAGAAGTGCAGAAACTCCACGAAGTACGCCACCGCTACAACGGCGGCGCCGGCCTGCTTCCCAAGCGCATACCCGTGGCGGCTGACGCGCTTCAGTCGGACGACGAAACGAAGCAAGCTGCTGGCAGCCGCCGGTAGGTCCTACTCCCCGCCAATTCTGAACCTCAACCCCGCCCGAAAATTCGCCGTCAGCGCCGGATATCCCACCACTTCGTTGTAGTGATCGTTGAGGGCGTTTTCGACATTCGCATACGCGGTGACTCGCGAGGCAATCGCATACCATCCGCCGGCATCGACGCGCGCGTAGCCGGCGGCATGATTGATCTTGTAGCCAAAAAAGTCTGAATCCGGACGCCGGCCCACAAATGTTCCCCCGAGATTCGCGCCCCACCGCGTCCCTAAATAAGTCAGCAGCACGTTTCCCGAATGTTTGGGGCGGCGCAATAACGGCTGTCCCGGCTGATGCAGCGGGTCAAACGCGAACGGTTGCGCGAGAATCTGCGTCGAGGTGTACACATAGCCGCTGTCAAGAGAGATCCGTGAACTCAGCTTGCCCGAAAACTGAACCTCCGCGCCGTGGGCCTTCGACTCGTCGATGTTCTGATACTGCCCAGCGAAGGTCGCCGGATCAATGATGGCAAAATCAATCTGGTTGCGGAAAAGATTGTTGAAGTAAATACCGGACATTTGATACTTACCGCCGAAGAATCCCTGCTCGAACCCAGCTTCAAACGCCCGATTCTCTTCCGGCTTTAACTTGGCGTTGGCGAATTCGAATGGCGGGTCGGAAACGAATAATTCTTCAAAGCGCGCTTCTTTGATGCCCGTCGCATAGGAAAACCGGAGGCGCGTCCCCGAAAAAATCTCCCCACCTTTCATTGCCAACAATGAAAGGGCCACTCGCGGCACGAACTTGCTGGTGTCTCCGACGACCGATACCACGCTGCTTGACGTTGCGCTATGCACATACCGCACGCCCGCGGTAGCGGAGAGCCGCTTCCAGGTCACTTGCTGCTGCACGAATGCCGCATTGTTGAGTCGCAGGCCCGGAACGAACTGAGAGAATCCCGGAGAAGATGTCCGGAACCGACCGTTCTCGTCCTCGAACTCGTATCCAACGGTCGTCTGCGCCCAACTTCGCGGCGTGTATTCGCCTTGATACAGAAAACCG
>JAYUJG010000135.1:0-15031 GCA_043765355.1 Acidobacteriaceae bacterium
GACCTCCGACCAATCTTCTCCCAACAATCTCGAACTTTCCTTCCAGCACAATTCCGATTGCTTCCGCGTACGCGATGTGTTCCTGCTCAAGAATCCTCACCGCGAGCGAGTGCTCGTCGTCGGCGTCCAGCAGGGGCACGGCTTTCTGCACGACGATGGCCCCGTGGTCGAGCTCCTCGTCCACAAAATGCACCGTGCATCCCGTTACCTTCACTCCATGGGCGATGGCTTGCTGCTGCGCTTCCAATCCCGGGAAGGATGGCAGCAACGACGGATGGATATTGAGGATGCGGTGCGGGAATTGTTGCACGAACCACGGCGACAGCAGGCGCATATAACCGGCGAGGCAGAGGAGATCGACTCTGTGGTCGACGAGAGCTGCCACAACTTCGCGGTCGTGGTCTTCCCGCGACTTGCCTTTCGATGGAATCACCAGCGCGTCGAAGCCGCGCTGGCGGGCGGTTTCAATGCCTCCTGCGTCGGCGCGATTTGAAATCACAACGGCGATGCGGGCGTTCGGAATTCTCCCGGCGGCGATGCTGTCGGCGATGGCTGCGAAATTCGAGCCGCGTCCGGAAAGTAAGATGCCGAGGTTTTTCATCAGGACAATATTCACCGTAGAGACGCGGCTTGCCGCGTCTTCTTGGCGGCAGAAGAATCAGCTGAACATGACTTTGCGGTCGCCTTTGACGATGCGCCCCACGCTGTAGAATTTTTCTCCCGCGCGCTCCAGCAAAGTTTGCGCCTTCTTGAATTTCTTGGCTGGCACCACGATCAACATGCCGAGTCCCATATTAAAGGTGCGAAGCATTTCTTCTTCCGCGACGTTGCCTAAGGTCTGCAGGTGTTCAAAGATGGGCAGAACCGGCCAGGTGCCAAGTTCGATGACGGCCGACGTGCCTTTGGGCAGAACCCTCGGCAGATTCTCGGTGATGCCGCCGCCGGTGACGTGCGCCAGCGCGGCCACGCATTCGCCGGCGATCAACTTCCGGATGATCGACCAGTAGCTGCGATGGGTGCGCATCAGTTCGTTGCCGACTTTGTTCTTGATTTCGCTGACGAACGTATCCAGCGAATAGCCCGCGATTTCAAAGAGCAATTTGCGAGCCAGCGAATATCCGTTGGTGTGCAGGCCGTTTGACGGCAACCCCAGGACGCAATCGCCCACCTGCACGTCTTTACCGCTGATGATCTTGTCGCGTTCCACGACGCCGACGATGAATCCAGCCAGATCGTATTCGCCTTCGGGATAGAAGCCGGGCATTTCCGCGGTCTCGCCGCCGATCAGAGCGCAGCCGTTGTGCTTGCAGGCTTCGGCGATGCCGCCGACAACTTTTTCCGCGACTTCCGGTTCCAGCGCACCCGTGGCGAGGTAGTCCATGAAAAACAAGGGCGCGGCGCCTTGCACTGCGATGTCATTCACGCAGTGATTGACCAGATCGCCGCCGACGGTGTGGTGCATTTTCATGTCGAAGGCAACTTTTAGTTTCGTGCCTACGCCATCCACGCTCGAAACCAGCACCGGATCCAGATATTTTTTATCGACCGAGAACAGCCCGCCAAATCCGCCAATCTCGCTCAACACTCCCTTGGTGAATGTCTTGTGAGCGAGATACTTAATGCGCTGCTTGGTACGGTTGCCGCGATCGATGTTGACGCCGGCATCGGCGTAGGTGATCGAGTCGCTCTTGGAATTGGGATTATGGGCCACTTTGTCAGTCCGTCTTAAAATTGCCTGGTTGGAAAAGTCTGGCGCGCCGTCGAGTCGGAGGAAGCGTTTCCGGCGCATCAAATTCTAGCACGTCTTGCAGGCGGCTTTGACGGAGGGCTGACGCGCCACGAAATCGAGCCGGCGCAAAAAGAAAACCCCGGCCAGAGCCGGGGTCGACCATCACACGTCGCGGACGTTATTTCGCTTCGTCCTTCTTCATCTCGTCCTTCTTCTCATCTTTCTTTGCTTTCTTTACCTTCTTGGCTGGCTTTGCCTTGGCGTCTTTCTTATCCATCGGCTTTTCCATCTTGTCCATCGGTTTGCACGCCGGCTTGTCCTGAGTAAAGGCAAACGACGACATTGAGATGGAAAGTGCAAGGGCGAACATCAACGCAATTGCTTTCTTCATGGTTTGAATCTCCTTCGAAGATTAATATGCACGCACGAATTCCCGGACGCTTCGATCTGATTATCCGGGGCCAGCGGAATTGTAGACCCTTGGGCCAGTCTTTTCCAAGCGCAATCGCGAGCACCCTTTATAATGCTGGTCCCAACTCTTTTCTCGCGGAGACACATATGAGAATACTGGCAGTTTTGTTTTTCGCGATTTCGACGATTCCGTTTGCCGTGGCGCAGCAAAGCCAATCGCAAGACGCGGCTGCTGCAGCCGCGAAGCCAGCGGCGTCGAAGCCGGCTGCTTCCAAAAAGGATAAGAGCAAGAAAGAGCCAGCGCCGCCGAGCGCCGCAACGCCGGCTATGCCAGCCGAAAGCGCCAAGCCAGGCGAGGCGCCAAAGGCGGACTCCGCTTCCAGCGAAGCGAGTGACAAGGACAAAGACAAAGACAAAGACAAAGACAAAGACAAAGACAAAGACAAAGACAAAGACGAGCATTTCGAGGTGGCCGAAGTGCCACCCGTGATCACCCATCACCAGTTCGCCCTGAACGGCAAGACCCTCAGTTACACGGCGACGGCCGGACGGCTTCCGCTGAAGCGCGCCGACGGCAAAACGGAAGCGGAAATGTTTTTCGTCGCCTACACGCTCGATGGGCAGGACTCGGCCAAGCGCCCGGTGACATTCGCATTCAACGGCGGCCCCGGCTCCGCGTCGGTGTGGCTGCACATGGGCGCGCTTGGTCCCAAGCGCGTGGTGATGCTGCCCAACGGATTCATGCCCGCCGCACCGTACCGGCTGGAAGAAAATCCCGACACTCTGCTCGACCGCAGCGACATCGTCATGGTGGATGCCATGGCTACGGGTTATTCCCGCGCCGCGACCGCCGACCTTACCAGGAAGTATTTGGGTCTGAAAGGCGACGTGCGGGCTTTTGGAGAATTCATCCGCCTTTATATTTCCCGTTACGAGCGCTGGAATTCGCCCCTGTTCCTGTTGGGTGAGAGCTATGGCACGACGCGCGCCGCCGGCATCGCGGGGTATTTAGCGGATCATGGCATCGCCTTCAATGGCGTAACGCTGTTGTCGATGGCGGTGGATTTCCAGACGCTCGAATGGAATCGATCGAACGACATGCCCTATTTTCTGCTGGTACCGACCTACAACATGATCGCCGGCTACCAGCACCGGCTCGGCGCCGACCTTACCCAGGACATGGCGAAGACGCGCGAGGAAGTCTTACGCTGGTCGATGAACGACTACGCAGTCGCGCTCGGCAAGGGCGATGCCTTGACTCCGGAAGAGCGCCGCAAGATTGTCGAACAACTGTCGCTCTACATCGGACTACGTCCGGAAGTAATTGAAGCGCACAATCTGCGCATCGACGTTCCCACCTTCACCTACGAATTGCTGCTCGATCGGAAATTGATCACCGGCCGACTCGACGGCCGCTTCAGCAGCCCGAATCCCGGCGACGATCATTTTTTCGATCCCACGAGCGCTGCTATTTTGCCGCCCTACACGTCAGCCTTCAATCAGTATTTGCGCACGGAACTCAACTACAAAATTGACATGCCCTACCGGGTTTTCGCCTACGATGAACCTGTCTTCCAAAAGTGGGAGTGGGGCGATGCCGAACAAGGCTTTCCCAGCACGGCTGGCGGGTTGCGTTCGGCGATGATCAAAAATCCGTATATGAAGATTCTGGTGATGGAGGGCTTCTACGACCTGGCCACGCCGTTCGCCGCCGCCAACTGGACCATGGATCACCTCGATCTTGGGCCGCAGTTCCGAAAAAATGTTTCCTATGCCACCTACAACTCGGGGCACATGGTGTACATCGATCGCGTCGAGCACGACAAGATGAAAAAAGATCTGGTCGAGTTCATGGATAAGTGCCTGCCAAAATAGTTTTCGCGCGCGTAGGAACGGGCACCCTCGCCCGTCCCACCCGCGAACAACCTTGCATAACGACGTTGCAGAAAGACGCCTAGCGATGCGCGCCGCAACCATCTTCGGGTTGGGAACGTCGCCGGCAAACCTGAAACCGTTTCAATGCGCATCTTCGACGGAGTGGCGGCAAGGGCTGCCGTCGTCATCCAGTGACGCCGACGCCATCCTGATCTTTGGCGGGGACGGCACGATTCATCGCCATCTCCCGGCGCTCGTGCGACTCCAGCTTCCGGTATTGATCGTTCCTGCGGGCAGTGGAAACGATTTTGCCCGCGCCCTGAATTTGCGTTCGGCGCGAGATTCGTTGCGCGTGTGGCGCGATTTCGAATCTGGGAAACTTCAGCCGATCGCGGTGGATCTTGGGGTGATCGTCCCGTCCGCCGCCCCGGCGCGCGCGCACTATTTCTGCACCGTGGCTGGCTGCGGCCTCGACTCCGCCGCCGCACGTCGCGCCCATCAGATGCCGCGCTGGCTGCGCGGACACGGGGGCTATGCGCTGGCGCTGTTGCCCGCACTGCGGAAGCTTCCGGCTTTCTCCATGCAGCTGACGCTGGTCAATGGCGCGCCGCTCAATGGCGACCCCGATAGCAGGCCGATCGAGGGCGATGCGCATGCCGAGGCTGGAAAGCCGGCGTTGCTCGCCGCTTTTGCCAACACCCAGTTTTATGGCGATGGCATGCGCATCGCCCCGCTGGCGGATTTCGTCGATGGCAAGCTCGACATCTGCCGCATCGCCCGACTGAATCCCTTTAAGTTATTGGGGGTGTTTCCGTCGGTGTACCGCGGGCGCCATCTCCTGTTGCCCGAAGTGGAGTACTCGCGAGCCGACCGGGTTCAGCTGCAGACCGAGCCTCCGCTCGAGATCTACGCTGACGGAGAATTCGTGTGTCAGACGCCAGCCGAAATTTCGATCGAGGCGGGTGCGCTGCGAGTGCTTTGTTCGCCGCGTTTGGCGGTGGAACAACGGGAGCCCGACGCGCGAAGTAACGGATGAGACGCCCGTTTCTTCGCCGTGACTATCACGCCGTTGTAGCACCCCGGCCCTCCCTTCAGTCCCTGCCCGTCCGGCCAGTGCAATCCAGTTTGCAAAAAAAACAACGCCAGACCCGGAAAGGGAGGGTGAACGCGGCTGAACTTAGTAAAAATGCTATTCCCGCCAAAAAAGTTGTCGAGGATTTTTTATCGCACGGTCGTTGGATGGACGGCCGTAGCGTACCGAAATGGAATCTAACAAAGAGACGGGACAGTCTTTTAACGTAAGAAGTGTCCGCGCGAGTTTTGGTGGGCCCACTAGGATTTGAACCTAGAACCAACAGATTATGAGTCTGCTGCTCTAACCGTTGAGCTATGGGCCCCGCTTCCCAATATCTTACACATTCACCGGCCAGGTAGTGTGGCGCGGGCACCCTCGCCCGCGAAAGGCGGACCGTGACGCAGGAAGGCACCGGGTTACCATCGTCACTCATTCCGATGGTAGTGTCACCGTCCCAAATGGCCGACAACGTATCATGGCGCAGGGAAGATCTATCGGCATGAAAAAGCTGCGGTTCCTGCTCTCTCTGACCAACGACGACAACGACTACCAAATCGAGCAGACGTCCGCCGCGCACGAGGCAGCCCGCAAACGGGGCGTTGACCTCGAGACTGTCTATGCCGGCAACGAAGGCGTCGTACAAAGCCAGCAACTGTTGTCCGGCATCCAGTCCACGACTACACCTCGACCCAATGCCATCATCTTCGAACCAGCCGGATCCACCGCACATCCCCAGGTCGCCCGCGCCGCCGCTGCCGCCGGGATTGGAGTCGTGCTGCTGAATCGCGACGCCGACTACATCTCGGACCTCCGCCGCAGCTTTGGCGTTCCAGCCTTTACCCTCACCTCCAACCACCAGGAAATCGGCCGCATCCAGGGGCTGCAATTAAACGCCTTGCTACCCGCTGGTGGAGTCGTGCTTTACATGCAAGGTCCCGCTGACAGTTCGGCCGCCAAGCAGCGTTACACTGGCACCCTCGAAACCAAGTCCGACGCCGTGCAACTCCGCGTCTTGAAATCGCAGTGGACCGAATCCAGCGCTTACAAGGCCGTCAGTGCCTGGCTCCGTCTTTCCACCTCGCGTCAGGCCCAGGTCGAAGCCGTCTGCGCGCAGGACGATTCCATGGCCATGGGCGCCCGCAAAGCTTTCGCCGAATGCCTCGATTTCAAGGAACTGTTTGAGAAGATGCCATTTCTCGGTTGTGACGGCCTGCCCAAAACCGGCCAGGAGTGGGTGCGCCGCAAGTTGCTGACCGCCACCATTTCCATTCCCCCGAATACCGGCCTTGCGATTGAGATGATGGTGAGGGCAATTGCTACCGGAGTGTTGCCGCTCGAACGCACGTTTACGATCGCCAAATCCTTCCCCGCAATCGAAACCCTCGCACCGTCGGCGCGCGCCCGCGCTGCGGGCCGGTAACCCCGAATCTCCGGAACAAAAATTGTTGTTTGTTCATGACGAAGCGGAAAGGGCACGAGTTTACTCGTGGCCGCTAGGTCATTGTAATTTCCGCGCTTCAGCTAGTGCGCGGCCGGAGGGGCCGGCACCGCCGCCGCAACCACTGGCGTCGGGCTGTTATTCACCAGATCCTTCAATTCCTTGCTCGGTTTGAAGAATGGAATCTTCTTCGCCGGAACTTCCACGCGGTCGCCCGTCTTCGGATTGCGTCCGACGCGCGGCTTGCGCTGGCGGGTGCGGAAACTACCAAACCCGCGTATCTCGATCTTGTCGCCCACGCGCAGCGAACGCACTACGCTGTCAAAGATCGTATCCACAATCACTTCGCTGTCTTTGCGAGTGAGTTCCGCCAGCCGGGAAACTTCTTCGATCAGGTCAGCCTTTGTCATAAGTTCTTCGCTCCCTTCGGGTGCCGGTCCCTCATCAGGTCCGTTCCCGAGGACGGCTCGGTCCCGCGCCGCCACACCGTGTCTGCCTATAACCTTCTCAAATTTAAGGGGTTCTGTGCAAGTGGGGAAGTCGGCACCTGCTGTAAGGCATTCCACCGCCGAGACGCGAAGCGCGCCGAGAGAAGCCCCACCTTGCTCATTCGTATTACGAGTCGGAGCGAAAGTGAGACCCCGGTTTTTTGCGGTGGTGTCGACAAAAGCAGGTCCTTCGCTTCGCTCAGGATGACAAATCTTAATTATTGGCCCCAAAATTTACTCGGCGTTCTCTGCGTCTCGGCGGTGATATTTGCGAGCCATCCTGAGAACTGACAACTCCCTATTTCCAAAGATAGTAAAACCCAACCTGCTGCTCCAGCAGTTTCTCCCGCGTCGGCAAATAATCGGAAACATCGCCAAACAGCAGATCCAGCCCCGATCGCCGGTCTTTCGGTGGATAGACCAGCGTCGGTTCGCCTGAGATATTCACCGCCCGTGCCGTATCCTTCACCGCGCCCTCAAAGTCCGTGACCTGATCGATCATCTTCAACGCCAGCGCCTGTTCTCCGGTCCAAACTTTGCCGTTTGCAATGGCGCGGATGTCAGCTTCTTTCGCGTGCCTACCCTCAGCCACCGCCTGGATGAACTGCGTGTGCATGTTGTCAATCAGCGCCTGCATGTATTCGCGTTCTGCAGGAGTCATCTCGCGCGTCGGACTGCCCGTATCCTTGAACTCTCCCGCCTTCATCGTGATCGAGTTCAGCTTCGCCCAACGCAGAAGCTCACCGTAGTTTACCCACTGGGCAATCACGCCAATCGATCCCACGACGCTGCCCTTGTCGGCGTAAATCTTGTTAGTGGCCGATGCCACGTAGTACGCGCCGCTCGCGCCCACGGTCTCAATCGAAGCCACAATGCGCTTCTTCTTCTCGTCGCGAATCCGCTTCACTTCACGATAAATCTCTTCCGACGCAGCTACGCCTCCGCCAGGAGAATTCACATGAATAATGATCGCCTTGATGGAATCGTCATCGGCAAACTTCTTAAGCTGGGGGACAATTTGTTTGGGAGAGAAAATGACGCCGTCGAGATCGACCACGGCAATCTTGGAGCCGAAGCCCGAGAACGATTCTTCATCCCGCCCGCCAAAACTCAAATACACCAGCGCAAACACCGCCACGACGAACAGCGTAAACACCCCGCCGCCCACCAGAAGCCATACCCAAATCCGTGAACGTCCTTCAGCCATAATCAGACGAGTGTAGCACCGGTCGCCAGCTTACTCACAGGCCGCGCGTCGAGCTACTTGGTTTCAAAATTCTTCGAATCGACGGCGATGTTGTGATTGATCGAGTTCACCGATACGGCAAATTCCCATACGTCAGATCGTGCGTACACAGCAGCACTCCCGGGATGGATGGGATCCGGCGGTACGTCTAAACCGAATTGTATAGTCCATTGGCTTGGCAGCAAAACGCCGTCGTATTCCTTAAAGTCAGCGAATCGTTCTTCTAATCGATAGGAGGTTGCTTTCTGTTTTGCTGTCTCTTCTTCTGTCGCAGCCATCTGAGGAGCGATGGTTAATTCATAGGTCGTCATTACATGGCGAGCTGTTTCCGGCTCAAAGTAGAGCCGTATTTCCAAATCGGATCGTTTTGGGGGCAGAAAACGAAATTGCAGCAATTCTCTACCATCTACTCTTTTGCGGCCCATGTACTTGATTTCCGCATGCCGCCCGGATAGATCAAAGAGCGCCCAGCCTGTCGACAATGTGCCACCCCAAAGACCCTCGGTGAGAATTTCAGTGTGGGAGTTTACGAACTGGCCAAACTCCGAATAAGCTCCAGGCTTCATGCTAGCAATGGTCGTGTGCTTTCCATCACTTACAAAGCGCTCGCCGTGGTAGCTGGGACTCGGCAACTTGAGCAGACTTACTAGCTTATCGCCGTCAGTTAGGAGCACCTCCTTGCCGTCAGCGCTTCCCCCTTGATGCTGCATGTGAAATCGCAGAGTTCCTTCAGCTACCCGCGTTTTCACTCTCGCCCGCGCTTGGTCGTTCCCAATGGAATTCAAGTGCTGCTTAATGAAGTCCGCAACCTGGAGATCGTCCTTGGCTGCACAAGCCGAAAGCATGGCCACCATGGCGACAAAAATTGCCAGATATCGCATCGATACAACCTCCTGATTGATTGCTCTGTTGCGCCGGGAACGGCCGCCAGTATAGCTCACCTTGGCCTCAATTTGAAGTACACTCGACACGCCCATGCGCGATCCCGTCGAACTCGAAGTCTTCAAAAACCTCTACCATTCGATCGCCGAAGAAATGGGTGCCGCGCTGCGCCGCACTGCTTTTTCTCCCAACATTAAAGAGCGTCGCGACTACTCCTGCGCCGTCTTCGATGCCGCGGGCCAGGTCATCGCAATGGGCGATCACATGCCCGTGCATCTGGGGTCCATGCCCATGTCTGTAGCGGCGGCTGTGGAACAGTGTGACCTTGCGCCCGGCGACATGGTCATGCTCAACGACCCCTTCCGCGGGGGAACGCACCTGCCTGATATCACGCTCGTCATGCCGGTATACATTGGCCGAGCAGAAGTTATGTGTGGTGACGGGGCTCCGCCCCGTTCTGGCGGGGCAAAGCCCCGCCACCACACAACCGCTCCTGATTTCTACGTCGCTTCCCGCGCTCACCATGCCGATGTCGGAGGAACCTACCCCGGCTCCATGGGCCCCTGCCGCGAAATTTATCAGGAGGGGCTCCGCATTCCTCCAGTCAAAATTATGCGCGGCGGAAAACCTGTGGCCGATGTGCTGGCCCTCTTGCTCGCCAACGTCCGCACTCCCGAAGAACGCGAAGGCGATCTCGGAGCTCAGATCGCAGCCTGCGAGACCGGGGCCAAGCGCCTGCACGAAATCTGCTCCCGCTACGGAATTGCCCGCGCCCAAAAAGCCGCCGCCGATCTGCTCGTCTATTCCGAAGAAATGATGCGAGCCTTTCTGCGGACCATCCCGCCCGGCCGTTACCAGGCCGAAGACTTTCTCGACGATGACGGCGTAGACAACCAGCCCATCCGCATAGCCGTAGCCATAGCCGTGTCGCGAGCGATCAAAAAGAAACCCACCGTAGAGACGCGGCTAGCCGCGTCTCCGCCGCCAGCGCGTCGTAAGCCGCCGCCAGCCCAAGTCACCATCGACTTCACCGGCAGCGACCCCCAAGTCCAGGGCGCAATCAACGCGGTCGAAGCAATCACCTACTCCGCCTGCTTCTACGTCTTCCGCTGCCTGCTCCAAGACGACGTGCCCGCGACATCCGGCCTGATGCGCCCCATTCATGTCATCGCCCCGTCAGGAACCGTGGTCAACGCCAAGCCTCCCGCCGCCGTCGCCGGAGGCAATGTCGAAACTTCGCAGCGCATTGTCGACGTGCTGCTGAAAGCCTTGGCGCAAGCGATTCCCGACCGCATTCCCGCCGCCGCTTCGGGCACCATGAACAACGTCACCATCGGCGGCATCGATCTTCGTTTTAAAAATTCCCGCTCTAAAAATTCCCGCGCAGGCGAGCCCTTCGCCTACTACGAAACCATCGCAGGCGGCATGGGCGCGCGCCCCACCAAAGACGGAGTCTCTGGCGTGCACACTCACATGACCAACTCGCTCAACACTCCCGCCGAGGCGCTTGAATATGCCTATCCGATGCGCCTGCGGCAGTATTCCCTCCGCTCCAGAAGTGGAGGCGCGGGCCTCCACACAGGCGGCGACGGAATCGTCCGCGAAATCGAAGTGCTAACCGACGCCCAGGTCACTCTGCTCGCCGACCGTCGTACCCGTGGACCATACGGCCTCGCCGGAGGTGCCGACGGCGCTCCGGGGCGGACGCTCATCGTCAGGCGCGATGGCTCCGAAGAAGAACTCCCCGGCAAAACCAGTGTTCGCCTCCGTACCCGAGAAAGAGTCCGCATAGAATCCCCCGGCGGCGGCGGCTGGGGAAAACCAAACCGCTAAGCCGCGCACGATTCAGTGTGGTGACGGGGATCTGCCCCCTCCCGCGGGGCGGAGCCCCGCCACCACACCACACTCTCAACCTCGATACTTCCCTGCGGTAAGCGATTTTTTTCGCTAGAATTTAACCTGCGGCATAAAACGGGGTCATCTAGATGAGATTTACGCGTCCTTTTATCTTCGGAATTGTTCTCGCATCCGCCTTCTTCTATTTCACAACCTATCGCCATGGACGCCTCCACGCGCCAGCATGGATCAGCCATCCGCAGCAGGTTGAAATCACCGAAGCCGCAGGCAGCGAGGCGTTCGACGCAGAAGAGCAGAACAACATCAGTGTCTACCATAAGAACATTGCGTCGGTAGTTAACATCACCTCGCGCGTCATGACGTTTGATTTCTTTTACGGATTAGTGCCCCAGGAAGGCCAAGGCTCCGGCTTCGTCATCGACAAAGAAGGACACATCCTCACCAACTACCATGTCATCGCCGACGCCCGCCAGGTCGAAGTCACGCTCCACGACCGCAAGAATTATAAGGCCACAATTGTCGGGACCGACAAGTCGCATGACCTCGCGATCGTCCAGATCAAAGCGCCAAACCTGCAGCCGATGACGCTCGGCGACTCGGCCAATCTGCAAGTGGGGCAGAAGGTCTACGCCATCGGCAATCCCTTTGGATTAGCGGGCACCCTGACGCGCGGCATCGTCAGCTCGATTCGCCAGGTGCAGGAACCCGACGGCCTCGTCATCGACGAAGCGATTCAAACCGATGCCGCCATCAATCCTGGCAACTCCGGAGGCCCGTTGCTCAACTGGCACGGCGAAGTGATTGGCATCAACACGATGATCGCCTCGAATGTCGGTCAGAGTGCCGGCATCGGCTTCGCAATCCCCATCAACACCGCCAAAGCCGTGGTCAACGACCTGGTCACGCTCGGACGCGTGCGCCGTCCCGCGCTCGGCGTTCGCACTATCCCCATCGATCCAGAGACTGCCGAAGAGCTGGGCCTCGCCGCAGACTATGGACTGCTCATCGTGCAAGCCGTCCCCGGAGGCTCCGCCGATCGCGCCGGCCTACGCGGCGGCGCCGACCGCGCCTATCTCGGCAATACTCCCATCATGGTTGGCGGAGATTTAATCGTAGCCATCGGTGGAGAAAAAATCGAAAGCCAGCAGACGCTAGCCCGAATCATGAACAAGCACCGCGCCGGGGACACCGTGAAAGTAACCATCTTCCGCGGCAAGAAGCAGATGGAAGTGTCGGTAGCACTGGGTGAAGCCAGAGACCAGGTATAGCTCGTGTGGCGCGGGCACTCTTGCCCGCGTGCCCTCGCAAGCGCCCATTACGCTCTACAGAGACGCGGCTAGCCGAGTCTCTTTCTCCGCCCCACCACGCTATCATCTTCCCCATGCCCGACGTGGAATGGATCCGCAAACTCTGTCTCTCCTTCCCCGACACGACCGAAGACATGCCGTGGGCTGACAACCTCTGCTTCAAAGTGCGCGGCAAGATTTTCACCGGCATGGTTCTGTCGGACGGGCGCTTCCCGCGCATTACTCTCAAATGCACGCCGGAGGCATTCCACGAGCTGCTAGAAATTGAAGGCATCTCCATCGCGCCCTATGTCGGCCGCTACAACTGGGTGATGCTCGCCCACTCCAACGTCCTGCCAGCGGACGAACTCGAAAGCCTGATTCGAGGCTCGTATGCGTTGGTGGCAGCCAAAGCGCCAAAGAAAAAAGCCGCCAACAAAAAGAAGTCGGCTAGGCGTGCGAAGAAGTAACGCCTTGCCCGTGGGCCGAGCGGTCAATGCACCAAGGTTTCACAACCAGTGGCTCCCTGACGGAATTCTGGTCGAGGACCGCCTCTCTCCCGATACAATGAATGTTCTAGTTTCCAGGGGACACAGTCTCAAGCCGACGGACGCAACGATAGACGCAACAATAGACGCAACAACGGGAAGGCGGTAGGCTACAAATGCTGAGGGCTGTATCGACATACGTCTATGTAAAAGAACGGCTCCATCCGGGCTTGCTCGACGAGCTCGTGAAGGCGGGAGCCCAGTCGATCGAAATCTTCGCCGCCCGCCAGCATTTCGACTACGCCAATCGCAAGCAGCACGTCCGCGAAATTGCCGATTGGTTTAAGTCAACCAGCATCCCGCTAAATTCCATCCACGCGCCCTTGTACTCCGACTACGAATGGGGACGCGCCGGTTCGCCTCCGGTGAATATTTCGTTGATCGATCGTGCCGGCCGCATCGACGCCATGGACGAAATCAAGCGCGCGCTCGAAGTCGCGGAGCATATTCCGTTCCGCTTCCTCGTGCAGCATATTGGCAATCCGAACGACGAGTTTGACGAAAAGAAATTCGAAGCCGCCATGACGTCCGTCGAACACCTGCGCGCCTTCGCCAAGCCGCTCGGCGTCAGATTGCTGCTGGAAAATATCCCGAACGAGCTTTCCACCCCCGACCGCCTTGTCGAATTCATCAGGACCATGCATTTCGACGATATCGGCGTCTGCTTCGATTGTGGCCACGCCCACATGATGGGCGGAATTCCCGAAGCTTTCAGGACGTTGAAGAATCACATCTGCTCGACCCATGTCCACGACAACAACGCCGACAAAGACTCGCACCTCTGGCCGGGCAACGGATCGATCGACTGGAAACAGACGATGGAATTGCTGCGCACCGCCCCGCAGAAGCCGCCTCTGCTGCTCGAAATCGACGGCGAAGAAAAGAAAAACCCCAGCGAAGAAGTGATCGCCACCTTTCAGAAGCTGGACAATTCGTAATCACCGCCGAGACGCCGATGTGAATCTTTGGATCGACGATTAGAATTTGTCATCCTGAGCAAAACGAAAGACCTGCTGGTTTGTCAGCAGTGTCAAGAAATTGAAGTTTCCGTTTCACTCTGACCCACGAGACGGACAAGCACGGATCAGCTTTTCTCGGCGCGCTCGGCGTCTCGGCGGTCAAAAGTTCTTATGTCCTCACCTATCAGCACCATCGCAGAAATTGGCAAACACGAAGGCCAATCCGTCACCATCCGCGGATGGCTCTACAACCTCCGCGAAAGCGGCAAGCTCCTCTTTCCGCAATTTCGCGACGGCTCCGGCGTCATTCAGGGTGTAGTCCCAAAAAACGCCGTCCCGCCCGAAGTCTTCGACGCGATCAAGGGTCTCACCCAGGAATCCAGCATCATCGTCGAGGGCAAAGTTCGCGCCGATAAGCGCGCTTTCGGCGGATTCGAACTCGACGTAGCGAACGTCCAAGTCGTGCAGCGCGTCGCGGAGACCGATCCGTATCCGATCACGCCCAAGGAACACGGCGTCGACTTTTTGATGGAACACCGCCATCTCTGGCTGCGCTCGCAGCGCCAGGCTTCGATTCTGCGCGTGCGCGCTGAAATCATTCGCGCCGCCCGCGATTTTTTTGACAGCAACGGATTCACGCTCACCGACCCCCCCATCCTCACGCCCGCCGCCTGCGAAGGCACCTCCACGCTGTTCCCCGTCGACTACTTCGAAGAGCAAGCTTTCCTGACGCAGTCTGGCCAGCTTTACATTGAGGCGACGGCGATGGCGCTCGGGAAGGTGTATTCGTTCGGCCCGACCTTCCGCGCCGAAAAATCGAAAACGCGCCGTCACCTGACCGAATTTTGGATGGTGGAACCGGAAGTTGCCTACGCCACGCTCGACGACCTGATGGAACTGGCCGAGGGCCTGCTTACATTTTTAGTGAAAAGATGTTTGGAGAAACGGCGCCCTGATCTGCAAATCATAGGCCGCGACCTGACGAAGCTTGAAAAGATCGACGGTCCGTTTCCGCGGATCACCTATGACGAGGCCGTCAGCAAATTGCAGGAAGGATACGCGCAGGGCAAGCTGGAAAATAAATTTGAATGGGGAGGCGACCTGGGCTCTCCTGATGAAACCTATCTTTCGTCGCTCTACGACCGTCCGGTCATGGTGCACCGCTATCCGGCCGTGGTAAAAGCGTTCTATATGGAGCCGGATCCGCAGCGGCCCGACCTCGCGCTCTGCGTTGACG
>JAYUJG010000136.1:0-16912 GCA_043765355.1 Acidobacteriaceae bacterium
CCAACAAACGGCCCAAAGTAGAGTGTTGCGCCGGGTTCGACTCCCTTAAAGCCTTGGACCACCTCGCCCTTGTAGACGGTGCAGTCGTAATTCTCCGTGTCCCCCGAAACAATTCTTACGACAGCAACGACGTCAGCCTCTTTGAACAGATCGCTGATTTTGTAGACGCCGGGTTCAGTAATTGTCACTGACTCTGACTGAGCGGAGGCCAGCGATGACATCAGAACAACCAGAAACGGAATAACCATTCGCAAGGCAGCCATAGGCGACTCCCATGTCCCTCTGGGAATGATAACTGACGTAAACAGGCGATTACACTCAAAACCCCCTTTTTGCGGGTCACGGCGAGTCTGCGGATCTTCCCTGGCAGCGCACGATGGTGACGCGTCTGATCTGACGAGTGTCGAGCAAGAGCGGCAAAGGGCCTCCGGTGGAGATGGAATCGATGCCGCGAAATCGCAACACTATATGCCATAAGGGGGCGTGGGGGGTTCATCGAGCAACACCTACCGAACACCAACCACGGAGGCACGGAGACACTGAGAAAAGCTGAACCGGGAAAACCCAAATCGCTTTTCTCAGTGTCTCCAGGTCTCCGTGTCTCCGAGGTAGGTGTTGTCGCTCGAGAGATTGCGATAACATTGAGACCTTGAAACTCTGAAAGCTTGAAACCTGCCTTGTGAAACTCATCTACCAACATCTTCCGGCGATCGAAATTGGCGGACAGAAGTTGGTTGGGCGCTTCCTGTTCGGATTGCTTGTGTTGTTCTCAGCGGTGGTGGGCGCAACCGCCGGCCTCTTGCTCGTCTACACGACCGACCTGCCTCAGGTCGAAGAACTCGAGCGTTACCGGCCGAGCGCGGTTACCGAACTCTACGACGGACAAGGCCGCGTCATCGGCACGTTCGCGCTGCAACGCCGCGTCATCGCCTCTTATGACGACTATCCCGAAGTGCTTCGCGATGCTCTGGTGTCGATCGAAGACAAGGATTTCTACCGGCACTCGGGTATCAACGTCTGGCGCATCGTGGGCGCGGCTTATCGCGATATCGAATCTGGCGGCAAGGTTCAGGGCGCGTCCACGCTCACCATGCAACTCGCCCGCAATTTATTTTTGTCTCCCGACCGCTCGTTTTATCGCAAGGTGCAGGAGTCGTTGTTAGCGATCCAGATCGAACGCCGTTTCACCAAGCCGCAAATTTTTACGCTCTACGCCAACCAAATTTTCCTTGGCCACGGCGCCTATGGTTATGAGGCCGCGTCGGAATATTTTTTCAGCAAGTCGGCCAAGAAACTGAAACTGGAAGAAGCAGCATTGCTGGCGGGATTGCCGAAGGCACCACAGTATTATTCGCCGGTCACGCATCCGGAACGGGCTCTCAAGCGGCGCAACCTCGTGCTCAATGCCATGCTGGAAGACGGCAAGATCACGGCGGCACAAGCGGCTGAGGCGAAAAATAAGCCGATTTTTCTGAACCTGCAAAAAGACCCCAACTCACTGGCGCCGCATTACGTCGAAGAGATTCGCCGCTACCTGGAAGCGAAATACGGAAGCGACCAGGTTCACGAGGGCGGATTGCGGGTTTACACCTCGCTTGACATGGACATGCAGAAGTCCGCGCGCCAGGCGCTGCTCGACGGTCTTGCCGCCTACGAGCGACGACACGGTTGGCACGGCAAACTCGTCAACGTGATTGCGCAAGGTCAAAGGATCGACAAATACGCCGATCCTGATTGGGATGAAGAGCCGGAAGTAAACGGATATATTCATGCTCTTGTCCTTCAAGTTTCGCCGGGCGCCGCGGTGGTGCGTTTCGGCACATATACCGCACCGCTTGCGCCAAGCGACATGGCTTGGACAAAGCTCAAGGTCAAGTTTTCAGACATTCTTCACGCGGGCGACGTGGTTTACGTCAAGGTACTTTCTCTGGATGCGGGCGGAAAGGCGCGCGTCAGTCTGGAGCAGGATTCAGGTGCCGAAGGAGCGCTCGTGGCGATCGACAATTCCACCGGAGAAATCAAGGCGATGGTTGGCGGCCGCGATTTCAATCTGTCGAAGTTTAATCGCGCTACGCAGGCTCTGCGCCAGGTCGGATCGTCTTTCAAGCCTTACGTCTATACTGCCGCTATCGATCAGGGCGGAAGTCCCGACGACACAATCGTTGACGCGCCGGTAACTTTCCAAACTCCGTCGGGGCCCTATTCGCCGCACAATTATGACGATAAGTTTGAAGGCACAATCACTCTGCGGCGCGCACTGGCGCAATCCAGAAACATCCCCGCGTTGAAACTAGCCGACCATATCGGCATCAAGACGGTGATCGACTATGCCCACCGTTTCGGCGTCACGGCGAACATTCCCGCGTATCTTCCGGTGGCGTTGGGATCGGCGGAAATCACACCTCTTGAACAGACTTCTGCGTTTACCGTTTTTCCCAACGACGGCGTCCGCGTCACGCCGCGCTACATCACCAAAGTGACCGATTACGAAGGCCGCATTCTCGAGGAGGACTATTCCGATATCAAAGACGTGATCAGTTCGCGCACTGCGCGCATCATGACCTCGATGCTGCGCGAAGTGGTGCTACACGGAACCGCAATGGCCGCCGCCAAGATGCCCTATCCCCTCGCCGGAAAAACGGGGACCACCAACGATTTCACCGACGCCTGGTTTGTGGGCTTTTCTCCGTCGCTGACATGCGGCGTCTGGATGGGATACGACGAAAAGAAGACGCTCGGCGAAAAAGAAAGTGGAGGCCACGCCGCCCTGCCCATCTGGATCCAGTTCATGACGGTCGCGCTGGCTGGTAAAGAGCCCGGCGAATTCCAACCGATGCCGCCCGCGCGCAATTCTGCATCCGGCGGAAAAATCGACACCCCCGACGTAGCTCCGGGCGACGGCGAAAGACACTGATAGCCGACTGTTCTGGATGGCGTGCCGCGGGCGAGACGGCCCCGGGACAGCCGGCAGGATGCCAGCGCTACGAAGATCGGCGCTAGATCCCAATGGTGCCCGCCCAAACATCGCGTCCTCTACAGACGGGTTAGTTTCCGGATCAGGCGACCGAGGCGCACTCCCCGATAGAGCGGGTACAACACCTCCGGCAAGCGCACCGCCGCGACGTCTCCAGCACCGGGCGTCCAAATCAGTTGCCAGAGATATCTCCAGCGGTCGCGCTGTCGTTCTCGCAGGTTCAAGATCAGGCGGAAGTATTGCGTGGATTCGAAATCGTAGTCCGCGCCACGCGCCATCCGTTGGGCAAACTCGCGGCCGAGGGCGGGCAGACGAGAATCGGCCGCAATCAATTCTTCGGCAACTTTCGGAAGCTCCGCCCCGAGCACGTTCTTCACCAGCCAAAAACTTACGCCGAGAAGGCGGGCGATTCCCAACCCTCGCGCCCGAGAGAACGCCAGCTCATAGTCGATGGTCTGAGTCCGCAGCGTCTCGGCAATGTCCACGAGCCAGATCAGTCGCGTCCAAAGATGCTTGGCGGCATGGAGGCACAGAACGAGCAACGAATCTTCGGGAGACAAGCACGGCATTTCGCACTCGCCGAAGACAGTCCGCCCAGCACGCGCCAAAAGATCCTCCACGCGCAAGTCGATCCCGTAGAAATGTGGCAATAGCGCCCACTGCAATTCGACCAGGTTTTTCCCAGCCTTGCTGTCAAACGAGCGCTCGTAGCCCGCTCGCAGCCACAGTCGCTCGACCTCCGGGGCAATCTCAGTGGCTGGGCTGAATCCGATCTCGGTGAGCAGGCGTTTGGCTTGGTCGAAGTCGGCGGGAACAATCAAAAAATCGAGATCCGAATAGCTTCTCAGCCCCACATCGCGATAAAGCAGTTGCGTCAGCAGGGGACCTTTGTAAGGAACCACCCGCAACTGAACGCGCCCAAACTGTTTCATGATGCGCGTGAGTTCGGCAGTGAACCACAAGTTGCGCCGCAAGTTTGCATCGTACGCGGATTGCAGCGTGCGCTCGATTCCCGGCGGCAGGCTCCGAGCATGTTCCGTCAGATTGCGCGCCGCGAGTGGAAGCACGCCATGCTGGTCAGCCAGACGCTGAAACTCGGTCCAGTCGACGCCCGACGGATTCCAATTCGCGACCCGTTCGATTCGCGCCGGACCCAATTTCCCCCCGGCAACCGCGCATAAGAGCGCGAATTCGTCTTCTGAAGCCGGAGACGAGGGTAGGAGTTCTGTCATGGGCAAAAATCCGGCAGCGGATTTTCCAATGGTAATGGCGCAAGCGAGAGTCGGGGAAATCCGAATCGCCACTATAATACAGAGTCTTTGAGGCGTGTCCGAAAGACTGACTTCGTACGCCGCCTTCGTTCACCTGTTCGCCGTCGCAGGTCTATGGACCGAATCGTCTTCCAATCCGTCGGCAAGACATTTCGCCACCGCCCCGCCTTGTTCAATTGGCTGGGTACGGAACGCGGCGGCGAGAGTACCGCCTTGAAAGACGTTTCATTCTCTGCCGGCCCCGCGGAAGTTGTGGTGCTGCTCGGCCCGAATGGCAGCGGAAAAACCACCACTCTGAAGCTGATCTCAACCATGCTGCTGGCCGATTCGGGAAGGGTGCGCGTGGGCGGCTTCGATACACAGCGCGATGCGCGCCAAGTACGGCGGCAAGTCGGCATTGCGGTCGCCGCCGAGCGCTCGTTTTTCCCTCGCCTTTCCGCTCGCGAAAACCTCGATTTCTTTGCCGCCCTGGACGAAGTCTCACGCAGCGATCGAGCGCAACGGATCACCGACGTTTTTGGCAAGGTCGGCCTGGAGGAGCAAGCGGATACGCTGGTCATGAAATTCTCCAGCGGGATGTATCAGCGGCTGGGCATCGCGCGCGCCTTGATCAAGCGCCCCAAAGTGCTTTTGCTCGACGAACCCACGCGCAGCCTCGACGCCGGCGCCACCGCGCGCTTCTGGGAGACGATTCGCAGACTCGCGCGGCAGGACACGACCATTCTGCTTGCCACTCATAACTTCGCCGAGGCCGCCGCTGTCGGGGACCGCCTGCTCCTGCTGCATCGCGGCGAATTGCTCGCCAACCGCTCGCTGAGCGACGGCGAAGCGGCCGACACACTGCGCGCATTTTATTTCCGCATGACCGGCGAGACGGATGAAGCGAAAGAGAATTTGTAATTGGTAATTTGTAATTTGCGATTGTGCTTCGCAAATCAATCAATTGCGGGACTTGAAATTACAAATTACAAATTCCCTTATGACTTCGACGCTCGACAAGCTCCATGCCATTCTCCGCCGCGACCTGCTCACGGCGATCCGCTACCGCAGCGGTTTCGTCCTGTCGCTCGTCGGAGGCTTCACCGAACTGGCGGCTTTTTATTTTCTGTCGCGCGCCATCGGACCCGGCTTTCGCCCGAATGGCGTCGAATACTTCCCTTTTCTGCTGGTCGGCACCGGCCTCTATACGTTTTTCATTATGAGCGCGCAGTCTTTTTTAAGTACGGTACAGGAAGCGCAGCAGACGGGAACACTCGAAGTGCTCCTGACGACCTCAACCGCTCCCGCCGAACTCATCATCCTCAGTTCGATTTCCGCCTTTGCTGGAAACCTGGTCAATCTGTTGGTCTATCTTTTCGCGGGCGTCGCCGTCTTCCGCGCTTCGACCCAGGCCAACTTTCTCTCCTGCATCGCCGTCATGATTCTTGCGCTGGCGATCGCCCTGGCCCTCGGGGTCGCGGCCGCCACCCTTCAAGTCGCCTTCCAGAAGGGCTCCGCGCTACTGTGGCTGCTCGGTTCCGGTCTGTGGTTCCTGAGCGGGACCATGTTTCCCATCCAGAGTTTGCCGCGCCCACTGGAACTTGTCGCACGCGCCCTTCCCCTCACCTACGCCATCGATGGGCTACGCCGCGCCCTGCTGGATGGACAGTCGGTGGTCGCGATCGCTCCCACCCTAGCCGTCCTGGCTGGATTTGGAATTGTGCTGTTGCCCCTGGCACTGGCCGCGCTGTCGCTAAGCGTTCGGCGCGCTCGGCAGGATGGAACTCTTTCATTTTATTGAGGATGATGATTCGCTTCCCCATTTTTTGGCACAACGGAACTGGTACCGGGGAAAACTGTGTAGTACACTGCTCTTACTCTTATCAAAACTGGGGGATAGGCCAGCCTAAGTTTGACCAACTGGCTTGACCAACTATGAACGACGAACGGGCTCCTCGCGAAACGCGCCACAAACCGGGCAACGCGGGTAAAGAAAAGAAGCTCTACCAGAAGCCGTCATTCCGCCACGAGCGGGTCTTCGAGACGCTCGCACTTGCATGCGGCAAGATCGGCGCGACTGTTGCCAGTTGTCAGTTCTCGCGAAAAACTTCCTGATGCTCGAAAACACCACGAGTGCGGCGCGCTTGAGCTGGAGCGCGGAACACTCATCTTTGGTGGCCGACGCGTTGCGTGGCAATGTGGGCGCGCGTCAGCCGGTGCGCCTGCGCGTCCACGGCGAGAGCATGTTGCCCACTCTTTGGCCGGGCGATGTGGTCGAGATCGAAAGCTGCTCGCTCGATGACGTTCAACCCGGTGAGATCGTGCTCGCCCGCAGGGAAGATCGCCTTTTTTTGCATCGCTTCGCCTCCCGCTGTTGGCCGAACGGCTTTGTGATGCGCGGCGATTCCATGCCTGGTCCCGACCCTCAGTACACTGCGGAAGCCTTGCTAGGCCGACTGGCGCGCCGCGAGGAAGGCGGACGATTTTCCGAAGCAACTCTGCCCCCTCGCTTGGCCTCGAAGTGGGTAGGTTTGGCGTGGCGGCGCGCTCTTGGAATTTTGCTGTGTTACAGCGGCATCGCCAGACGGCTTGCACTGAAGCTTCACGACCGCCATGAACGGGCGCGGGGACTTCCGCACAATCAATCTGCCACCGAGTCGGAGTCTTTGTAATGACGAGCACAACGTTCCGAACCGTCGCATGCGTGGAGATCGGGGGAATACCGATCGCTCTGTCGACCTCTGACGACTCTTTTCTTGACCTGCTTCGCCAGCGCTACCGCGGATTTTTAAGTTCCTCGCGTCCCGAATTCGAGCTGGAGTTCGATCTGGTGAACGCGGGCCCGGTTTCCGATGACGATGTCCGGGTACGCCGCGAGGGTGACGAGTGGCTTATCGAACGCGGAGACTTCCGCGCCCGTTGGGATGCACGTACCGGACGAGGCACGGTGCGCCAAAATTCCAATCCGTATTCTCTCGATTCGGTGCTGCGCATTGTGCATAGCCTGATCCTCGCGCAGCGCGGCGGATTTCTGCTGCACGCCGCCAGCGGTATCTGCGAGGGCAGCGCCTGTCTTTTTTCGGGTGTATCCGGCGCGGGCAAAACGACGATGACGCGGTTGGCGCCGGCAGACATCACCTTGCTCACCGACGAAATCTCCTATGTGCGCCCGAGCGCCGACGGTTACTCTGCGTTCGGCACTCCCTTCGCAGGAGAACTGGCCCGACCCGGCGAGAACTGCTCCGCACCTATATCGACTCTGTTCTTTCTGGAGCAGGGGCCAGAGAATCGCGTCGATGAAATATCGTCCGCCGAAGCCGTACGCCGCCTGATGCGCAACATTCTCTTCTTCGCGGAAGACCCCACCCTGGTGAAACAACTTCTCGATACGGCCTGCGATTTTGTTGCACGGGTTCCAATTCGCCGCCTGACGTTCTATCCTGATGCCGGGGTCTGGGACGTGGTTCGTGACGGAGTTCGTAGCGAAACTGGCAATTTCGCACCCGGCTCTCAGGAGGTGGCCGAGCATGCCTGAAAATTGCGTCTACATCGCGCGCAGTTCCGCCATCGCTGCCCGCGCACTAGCCGGCGAGATGATGGTGATGAATTCGGCCGATTCCACCTTCTTCACCCTTAACGAAGTCGCCACCGCCATTTTTCAAGCCGCCGACGGTCACACTCCGTTGCAGGAAATTGTCCGCGACCAGATATGCGAGCAATTCGATGTCGATCCCGAACAGGCCCAGGCCGACGCTGAGCAATTTGTCGCCGAGCTTTCCGGTCACGGCATCCTCCTCGTTTCCAACCAGCCGCTCGCCTCGGAGAAATCGCAATGAGCCTGATGAGTGAGGCTGGGCAGAAGGCTTTCAACCTCGGCATACCCCTTGCCATCCACATGGACGTCACCTATCGCTGCAACGAACGCTGCGTCCATTGCTATCTCGATCACGACGACCACGGCGAGATGACGACCGCCGAAATCACCGGGGTGCTCGACCAACTGGCCGAGGCCGGAGTTTTCTTCATCACCTTCAGTGGCGGCGAGGTCTTCTTGCGCCGCGACTTTTTTGAGATCGTGGCATACGCCCGCCGCCTCATGTTCAACGTAAAGGTCAAGACCAACGCGGTTATGATCCACGAAAAGGAAGCGCGCAGACTCCGCGAGCTCGGCGTGGACACGATTCAGATCAGCGTGTACTCGCATCGCGCCGAAGTTCACGACGCCATCACCAAACTGCCGCATTCGTTTGAGAAGACCGTGAAAGCCATTCGTTTTTTGAAGGAACAAGGTCTGCGCGTCACCATCGCCAACGTGCTGATGACCACGAATTCCGCCGATCATGCCGGAGTCCAGAACCTAGCCGCCGAACTTGGCGTGCACTACACACTCGATCCCACGATCACTCCGATGATGGACGGCGATACGTCGGTGCTTTCTCTGCGAATACCCGGAGAGGAACTTCCAGAGATTTTCCACAATGCCGCGCTCGTCGGCGACGGGGATGACTTCTGCGCTCCGCCCAAGCCCCCTTCGGACGAGGACCTCGAGGGATACTCGTGCAGCGCCGGACATTCGTTCTGCTACATCTCGCCCTACGGCGACGTATTCCCTTGCGTGCAATTTCCTCTTCCCACGGGAAACGTTCGCGAACAGAAATTCCTGGATATCTGGAATTATTCTCCGCAGATGAATGAGGTCCGGTCGATCAAGGCGAAAGATCTGACCGTCTGCAAGTCGTGCTCGCACGTCGGGAGTTGCTCGCGGTGTCCCGGCTTGGCCTATATGGAAGGAAGTATGCGCGGCCCGTCGACCGCCGATTGCGAAAAGTCGTTCTACCGGACCGGCATCCCCACGGCAAATATGATTCACCTGGGTCTGGCGAAGCCGCGCTCCACGTCGGGCATCGGCGCACCGCTCATCCAGATTCGCCCGGTGGCGGTCTCGGTCTAGCCTTTCTGCGATTTCACCTGCAATCCCTTTCGCAACACTATTGGCTTGATCTGCCGACGAGTCATTCGAGAGATCCGCAAACGTAGCGCATCGATGCGGGGCCGCGGGCGTGACGCCCCCGGGACAGCCGGCAGGATGCCGGCGCTACTTTTTAATGGACAGTCTGCGGTCGCAGGACCAGCGTCCGACTAGAGTTTGCTGCCCGCCGCAGCGTTGTGGCTGCGCTTCAGGTCAACCACCGCCTCAATGCTGGCCAACTGTTCCAGAATGCGCTGCAATGAGGCCCGGACGTCGTGCGTGGCTTCGTCAAACTTCAGCGCCGCGCCCATCCCGATATCCATCCTCACGACTTCGCTTTCGATCGAAACATTGGTGTGCTCGTGCGAGAAGGTAAGTTTCAGCTTCGATCCAGAGAGCAGAATGCTGCTGGTTTCGACATAGCAACCGCCCAGGCTCAGGTTGGTAACAATGCCGAGTGTAGCGGGTCCCTGGCCACTTCCGGAAATCTCCGTGGTGAGCCGACCCCTCACCCGCGGATACAGACGGCGGTTCTTCTTCGTCGCCTGGCTTTGTTTCTGCAAATACATTCGCTTGTCGGCTTCCGAGAGAATTTTTTCGGCGTCTATACCGTCTTCGGGATACACGGCCTTGCCGACGCTCAGCGATAGGATGTCCTCGTTGCAGATGTCCTTGCCGGCTTGTTGGGCCAGGTCTCGCATTTGTTCCGCTTTGCGCGCGGCCGCCTCGGTCGTGAGTCCCGGAGCGATGACCACAAATTCGTCGCCGCCCATGCGGGCCACATAGTCGTATTCCCGGCTGGTTTCCTTGAGAGAGTGAGCAAACAGCCGCAAAACGCGGTTCCCTTCCAGGTGTCCAAAGCGGTCGTTGATCTGTTTGAAGCCGTCCATATCGGCGACCATGACGGTCAGCGTTTTGTTGTCGCGTTTGCAGCGGGCCAGTTCGCGGTCCAGTTGCAGGAATAGCGACCGCGCATTCGGAAGGCCAGTGAGGTAATCCGTAACCGCCGAGCTTTCCGCTTGCTCGTATTTCATGGCGTTCTCAATCGCGAGCGCCATCTTCGAACTCACCGCGAGCAAAATACGCAAGTGATCGGAGGTGAAGAAGTCCTTTTCCGCGTGGTACAAAGCAACCACGCCGACCACGCCCTTCAAGCCCTCCAGCGGCACCGCCAGCGCCGAGTTCAACGTGCTGTACTTCGAAGCGTCGTTCAGGTACCCGGGCTCGACCGAAGGATTGCCATTCAAGATCGGCTTAAGATTTTGTGCCACCCAGCCTGAGAGTCCCTGCCCCATTGGAATGCGCAACGAGGCAAACAGGCGGAAGTTGTCGCCATTGACATATTCCGGCACCAGTTCTTCGCCATGGCGCACATAGATCGCGATTGCGTCGTAAGGCATGGCGCGACGCAGTTTCACTGCGAACACCGACAGCGTTTCGCCCAGGCTGAGCGAGGCGCCCAAATCCTGACTGAGTTCGAAAAGAGTCTGCGCTTCCTGACGGGCCGCCGCGATCGAGCCCAGGAAACTGCGCTCGGGCGCCTGATGCTTCCCCTCCTGCTCAAAACCGGCTGCCGGTTTGATCGACGGCTCGGTCGCATCCTTGTCTCTGACTTCCACCTCTGTCGATAACTTCTGCTTTCCCAAACTGTCCGTGCGGGTGTGGACCAGTTGTTCCAACTCCACATATTTTCTTTCCAGCACTCGGACCACTTGCGGATCGAAAGACTTTCCCGACTCATCCGACAGCCGCGCCATCGCCTCGTGCAGAGGCAATGCACGCCGGTATTGCCGGTCGGAGGCCAGCGCGTCCAGAAAGTCGACCGCCGCGAGAATGCGGGCGCCAATCGGGATCTGCATCCCCTTCAATCCCATCGGATAACCAGTCCCATCGAATTTCTCGTGATGGGCGCGCACGATGGGCACAACCGGGTAGGGAAAACGCACTCGTTCCAGAATTTCCGCTCCCACCAGCGGATGGATCTTCATTTTTTCGAATTCTTCCGGTGTCAGGCGCCCCGGCTTCGAGATGATATGTTCAGGAATTGCCAGCTTGCCAATATCGTGCAGCAAGGCTGCGGCTTGCAACGCCTCCATGCCTTCTCGGTCAACCTTGAGCTCCTTCGCCACTTCGACGGCGTAGACGCGAACTCTCTGCAAGTGGTCGTGAGTCGTCTGATCCTTGGCCTCGATGGCCAGAGCCAGCGCCTCAATCGTGCGCATATGCAGGTCGGCCATTTCCTCCACATGCCGTTTTTCGTCTTCCAGTTTGCCGAGATAAAGTCGGTACGACCGGTAGATCAGGTACACCACCGGAAGCGTCAACAGCGACGTTTGCCAGTCCGTGAAGCCGTGCAGCCAGCTCATCATGCCGGCCACTCCCGCGCCCACCAGGTAATACGGGAAGCTCCAGAAGTAGCAGTCGGCCCAGATCTTTCGCAGCGACCGGCGCTCGGTCAACGAGATGACCGCAGCAACCGGAAGCGTATTTGCCACAAAATATACGCACGCCGCCAAGAACAGCAAGGTAGAAGGATTACTTACCGCACGATGCGCCAGAGAATAGCGATAGGCAAAGAAAGTTACCGCGATGGCCAGCGCCGTCGAACAGACGTTAAAGGCGACTTGAATGGGAATCGGACGATCGCGATCGAAACACTGCACCACCACTGCCGCGCAGCCCAGCGCCATGGCTTCCGACAAGCTCAGTTCGAGGACGCCCAGCAGTAGAAATAAGAAGTTTACCGACATCGTCCCGGTGATCCCAGGCAGGTTGACCTTGAGCCGCGAGGCCGCCAGCGCGATCACCAGATAGCAAAAGAATTTGAGCGGATTTTCACTCTTGCCGTGCAGGATCGAATAGGTCAGCACGGCCGTCCCACAGAGCACCACGACGCCGATAAAAAAGCGTGGTGCGGCGCTCATTTCCCTCCACGACTGAGGGCGAGTTTTCATTGGGACGGACTCCTCACCGGATGGCCGGGATGCGGTTCCCCTCGGGGAAAAGATAGGGACTACTCATTGATAACAGGCACCGGACGAGCATGAAAGGATTCGGATATTTGGAGGCAAACTTCGGTAATCGGAACGCGTGACCGCCCGCCAATTTCCAGCGCCAGAAATCCCTCTTAAACGTCAGAAAACACAGCGCAAACTACCCCATCGCGAAACCGTGAACTTGTGGCGGCCCAGCATCGTATAACGGAGAGAGGCCGGTAGGTTTGACTTGCCCGATCCATCGGGCCTAACATGAATGACTCTCTCCCAGGAGTGTCCCCCGGAATGATCGGCGAAAGCGTCTCCCACTACCGTGTCCTCTCCCAACTCGGCGGCGGAGGGATGGGCGTTGTTTACGAAGCCGAAGATATCAACCTGGGGCGGCACGTCGCGCTCAAATTCCTGCCTCCCGAGACAGAAAAAGATCCCCTTGCGCTCGATCGTTTTCAGCGTGAAGCGCGCGCTGCCTCCGCCCTGAATCATCCCAATATCTGCACGATCTATGAGGTGGGCGAAGATAAGGGGCGACATTTCATCGCCATGGAGTTGCTGGAAGGGCAGACGCTGAAGAGCTGTATCAGCGGCGAGCCGATCGAACTTGAACAACTGCTGAATCTCGGCACGCAAATCGCCGACGCCCTCGATGCCGCCCATGCCAAAGGCATCATCCACCGCGACATCAAGCCCGCGAACATCTTCGTCACCAACCGCAACCAGGCCAAAATTCTCGATTTCGGATTGGCCAAGCACACCGGCAAATCGTCGCGCTTATCCGCCGTCACCGCCGGTTCGGCCGTCACCGTTGACGAACCCTTCCTGACTAGCCCCGGCTCGACCGTCGGCACCGTGGCCTATATGTCTCCCGAGCAGGCTCGCGGCAAAGACCTGGACGCCCGCACGGACCTGTTCTCGTTCGGAGCCGTGCTCTATGAGATGGCCACCGGAGCGATCCCCTTCCGCGGAGACACTTCGGCCGTAATCTTCGACGCGATCTTGAATCGCCCGCCCGCGCCGCCGCTTCGTCTGAATCCCGACCTGCCACCGCAGTTCGAAGTCATCCTGAACAAGCTGCTCGAAAAAGACCGCGATCTGCGTTACCAAAGCGCGGCCGACGTCCGCTCCGACTTAAAGCGCCTCAAGCGCGACTCTGAATCGGGCACGATATTGACCGCATCTTCCTCCAGTTCCTCTCTGCATCGACCGCCAGCGCCGGCGCGCAAGCTGCCGGTATGGCTGGTGCCGTCGCTCATCGTTGCGCTGGTTGCCCTAGGCATGGGCTTTGTATTTCTCAAGCGGGGCCACGCGCTCACCGAAAAAGATTCCATCCTGATCGCCGACTTCGTCAACACCACCACCGATCCAGTCTTCGATGGCACGCTCAAGAAAGCACTGGCCGTCGATCTGGGGCAGTCTCCGTATTTGAACGTCTTCCCCGAACAGAAGATTCGCCAGACCTTGCAGTTCATGGGGCGCGGCCCCACCGACCGCATCACCAGTGACATCGGCCACGAAATCTGCCAGCGCGATGGCATTAAAGCCATGCTCAACGGCAGCATCGATAGCGTCGGAGGCCAGTACGTCATCACGCTCGAAGCTACCAACATTTCTTCCGGCGATTCTCTCGGACGTCAGCAAACCCAGGCCGACCGCAAGGAAGACGTCCTCAATGCTCTGCATGGCGCCGCGTCCAAACTGCGCGGTCAGCTTGGCGAGTCGCTATCGATGGTGCAGAAATACGACATGTCTTTGTCGCAGGCGACAACTTCTTCACTCGACGCGCTCAAGGCACTCAGTCTCGCTGACGCCAAGCACAACATGAGTGACGAACTGGGCGCGGTTCCCGACTATCAGCGCGCCATTGAGATTGATCCCAATTTCGCCATGGCCTATGCCCGCCTCGGCACGGTGTACAGCAACCTTGGGCAGACGGAACTGTCGCAGCAAAACCGCCAAAAGGCATTCGAGCTACGGGACCGTGCCAGCGAACGTGAAAAACTCTACATCACCTCCCACTACTACGCCGACAGCGGACAGCTCGATAAAGGCATCACCGCCTACGAACTCTATCGCCAGACCTATCCTCGCGATTCCATCCCCTACAACAACCTCGCCGTGATCTACAGCCAGCTCGGACAATTCGACAACGCCTTGGAAAATGCCAAGCGTTCGGTGGAACTCGACCCCGACCAACTCAACGGTTATGGACAAGTTGCTTCCGCATACGCTGGATTGAACCGGAGCGAAGAAGCTCGCGCCACACTCAACGCGCTCTTCCAGCGCAAGGGCTCCACGGCGAGCCAGCATGTGTTTGTGGCGAATCTGGACTGGAGCGAAGGCAAAGAAGCCGAGATGGAAAAAGAATTGCAGTTGGCCTCAACCACGCCGGATGGAGAGTTAGCTGTCCTCGGATTCCGCAGTGGTCTCGCCAGTTGGCGCGGCCAGTTGCGGCAGGCGCGGGAGTTCACGCGTCAAGGCACAGAGGCTCTGAATCGCCTGCACCTGCAAGGTGCCGCGGATTTCAAAGCGCAACTCGGAGGTTCCGAGGCATTGGTGGGAAATCGCCCCCAGGCTGTCAAAGACGCCAACGAAGCCCTGCAAATGTCCCGCACGCTTTCCGTCCTGGGCAATGCAGCTTTAACGCTGGCCATCGCCGGCGAGGGTCAGAAGGCTCTTGCCTTGGCCGACGAAATTCAGCACACTCATCCGAACGACACAATCGCGATCAATGTGACCGTTTCCTCCATCCGCGCCATCGCCGCGCTGTTGCCCGCAGGCTCCGCCAAGCCAGACCCGGCCAAGGCCATCGACTTCCTCAATACCGCAGCCCTCTACGCTCGCGCTAGTCCCGTCGTTTTCTATGGTCGAGGCCTCGCCTACGAGCAGTCTGGCCGATATCCCGAAGCACAGCAGGATTTTCAGAAAGTGATGGATTTGAGAACCCGTAGCGGACCGGACATTTTGTTCATCACCGGTCAGTTGGAAATGGGCCGTCTGTATCACAAACAGGGTGACGACCCCAAAGCACGCATCGCTTATCAGAACGTTTTAGCCGCGTGGAAAGTCGCCGACCCCGATCTCCCACTACTGCACGAAGCCAAAGCCGAGTACGCGAAACTCCAATAGCGCCGCCGCGCCGAGGGCGTGGACCTTTTAGGCAGGGTCGATTTCCGGAGCCTCAAAACCCAGGTCAACTGCTTCACACCGAGTAAGAGACATCGTCGTTGACCGCGCTCTGCGTGGTGACGGCCGCTGTGGAAGCCACCGCCGCCGACTTGCTGCCCCGCCTCATCGCGACGATACCGGTCCGCACCATCTCCAAGATGCCGTAGGGACGCAGCAATTCGAGTAGTCCGTCGATCTTATCTTCGGCACCCGTGATCTCAATCGTCAACGATTCCGGAGCGACATCGACCACTCGCGCCCGAAACACGTTGGCCAATTCGAGCACATGCGACCTCGCTTCGTGCGCGGCCGCCACCCGAATCATCGCCAGGTCGCGAATGATCGCCGGCTGATTCGTGATGTTTTCCACCAGCAGCACGTTGACCAGCTTATATAGATTCGCTTCGATGCGGCGCGCCTGATCGTGGTCGGCATCGACGGTAATCGTCATGCGCGAGACTTCGGGCTTCTCGGTGCGCCCGACGGTCAGTGAATCGATATTGAAAGCACGCCGTCGAAATAGCGATGCGACGCGGGTCAGCACACCCGGCTTGTTTTCGACATACACCATGAAGGTATTGAGCATATTTTTCGTCTTTAGTTTGCGCGCAATAAGCTATGAGCTATGGGCTACGAGCTACGAGCAACCTGTTTGCTCCAGGCTTATGGCTCGGAGCCCCCAGTTCGCTATTCGTCTTCCGCCGTCTCCACAATCGGACTCGGCCGCCGGATCATGTCGTTCAACGCCGCGCCCGCCGCCACCATCGGATAGACAGTGTCTTCCTGCTCCACCTTGAAATTGATCAGCATCGGGCCATTGTGCTGGCGCGCAGCCTCGACCGTTGGCACCACCTGCGAACGCTCCGAGACAGTAGCGCTCCGAATCCCATAGGCGTCGGCCAGGCGCGCGAAATCTGGATTTAGCAACGGTGTCGCCGCATAGTTGCGGTCGTAGAAGAATTCCTGCCACTGCCGCACCATGCCGAGAAAGCCATTGTTGATAATGGCGATATTGATCTTCAGATTTTCCTGCACAATCGTCGCCAGTTCGCACATCGTCATCTGGAACCCGCCATCGCCGACGATCACCCAAACCTCGGCATCCGGGCAAGCGACTTTTGCGCCGATGGCGGCGGGCAAGGCGAAGCCCATCGTGCCGAGTCCGCCCGACGTAATCAGCGAGCGCGGATGCTCATGCTTGTAATACTGCGCTTCCCACATCTGGTGCTGGCCCACATCGGTGACGACAATTGTCTTGCCGTCGCGCGTCTGCCGCCACAAATCGTTGATCACGTGCGCCGCATAGAGATGGCCGCTATCGGGCAGGTTTTGAATGTCGCGCACTGCCGAATCACCCTTTAATTTGTCGATGTGATCGAGCCACTCGCTGCGGTCGAGCGACTCGACGTGCGGCAACAACTCGAGTAACACTTCGCGCAGATCGCCCACCAGCGGCACATCGACCTTGACGCGTTTGGCAATCGAGGAAGGATCAATATCGATATGAATGATTTTGTGCGGCACTTGGGCAAAATGTTCGACGTTGCCGATCACGCGGTCA
>JAYUJG010000137.1:0-15298 GCA_043765355.1 Acidobacteriaceae bacterium
GTGTCGTTGGCACTGCGGAAACTGGTCTCGAAGCCATCGCGAAGATCGGCACGCTCCACCCCGACGTCGTAACCCTCGACCTCGACATGCCCGGTCTCAGCGGCCTCGAGACCCTGAAGCGCGTCATGTCCGAATCGCCGCTCCCAGTCATCATCGTAAGCTCGATGGCTCGCGAAGGCGCCGAAGCCACCCTCCAAGCCCTCGAGCTCGGAGCCTTCGACTGCATTGCCAAGCAACTCAGCTACGCGTCCGAAGATGTTCTCAAGGTTCAGGACGAACTGGTTGGCAAGATCAAAGCTGCCGCAGGTCCGCTGCTGCTCGCTGTGCGCGCCGCCAAACGCCCTCCGCGCGCGCCCCTCACTCCCGCTCCCGCAGCCGCTGTGACCGTGCCCGCAATCATCGCCATCGGCACCTCAACCGGAGGTCCGAAAGCGTTGCAGCAGATTCTCTCTGCACTTCCCGCCAACCTGCCCGTCAGTATCGTCGTCGTGCAACACATGCCCGTAGGATTTATCGGTCCCCTGGCCAAGCGCCTCGACGATCTTTGCATGCTGCAAGTGCGCGAAGCCGCCGATGGAGACCCCCTCACTCCCGGCCATGTCTACCTCGCTCCTGCCGGCAAGCACCTCACCGTTTACCGTCGCCCTTCATCCCAAGCGGCGCTGCGCCTCTCGCCATTGCCCAACAAAGGTCTTCACATTCCCTCCGTGGACGTCATGATGTCTTCCGTTGCCGACACCTTTGGACGCGCCGCCATGGGAATCATCCTGACCGGGATGGGCGACGACGGAGCCTTGGGAATGCAAGCCATCTTCCATCAAGGCGGGCTTACCCTCGGCCAGGATCAAGCCACTTGCGTCGTCTACGGAATGCCGCGTTCCTGCGCGGAATTGGGAGTGCTCACCAAGGTCGTGCCTCTCCGCGATATCCCGGCCCGCATCCTCACCGCCCTGCGCTTTCGCAAACCTCAGTAAAACGCGACCGCTCGCCGCATCTCCGCCCGGCCCCTTCATCGCTCTCCAGCCGTTATACTGAGTCGTTCCGATGTGAGTATGAGGTGAGTATGCGGATTCATACCATGCTATTTCACGCGCTGCTGCTGGCGTGTTTCGGGCTCGTTATCGCGGACCTATCGGGCGCGCAGGTAAGCCCGGCTCAGCCGGGCAAAATCCAGAAGCCGCCGCCGAGCGCAGCGCCCGGAGCGGAATACTCGGGCATGTACAGCTTTCTGCGCGATGGCGAGTTTGTGCAGATTACAGTCGAAAACCAGGGACGCGTCACCGGCTTTGTCTCACGCTACGGCGACGCAGAGACCGATCGCGGCGATTTCCTGGATCATTTCTTTAAGTCCGGCACGCTCGATGGCAATCAACTCACCTTTACCACCAACACGGTACACGGCGTATCATTCGAATTTCGAGGAGCGATTGAGCGCGGCGACGGCAAGAGCCGAGGAGCCGAGGCGTATTACGTTCTGAAGGGAACGCTGGTCCAGAACACAACCGACGAAGCGAAGAAAACTTCTTCCCACTCCCGCGATGTCGCGCTCAAGAGCTTTCCACAAGATATGGGGCCTCCATCGGCGGAAGGAAAGTAGGTCGTGACCCTTTGATCGCCAATCACTTTGCTCGAACATCATTCCAAATTCCAAGGAGTGTTTTGAAGAAAAACGTTTTGTTGGTGGTCCTCATCCTGCCGTGCACCCTCCCGGTCGTGGCGCAACAGAAGGAAAACGAGCGCATTAGCGAATCCGCGGTCGTGATCAAGGAAATCTTCGGTATGCCCGATGGAATTCCGAAAGACTTGCTCAATAAGGCGGATTGCCTGCTGATCTATCCGTCGGCGGGGCCGGTCGGGCGCGCCGCGTCCGCCCAAACCGATATCGTCATGAAGGCCGAGATTCTGTCGTACTCCCGATCCAAGGGTCTGTTTGCGGGCTTGTCGCTGGAGGGTTCGACGATGCGCTCGGACGACGGCGCCAATAAGGCGCTTTACCGAAGAGTACTGAGCGCCAAAGAAATCGTGCGCGAGGGGAAAGTGGCGCCGCCGCCTTCGGCGAACCGGCTGCTGGCCATCCTGAGATCGGCCTCGCCGAAACACACGGCCAGGTAGTTCGTACCCCTTGAGAACAAGGGGTACGAAGTCACCAAGGACGCTTTGACAGGCTGAGGTTGACGTTTCGCAAATTGCGGGTACTTGACATGCGGAGCTAACCGCCGCAGAATATCCGCAATTCGAGATGATTTTCATGCTCCCATCGAGAGGCGAACAGTCGGCAAGTTTATGACGCCCAGCCAGCCCTCGCAGTCCCCTCAAAAAAAAGTCGCTCCTGAACCGTGCAAGCACCCGCGGGTGCAGATCGTCTCCCGCGACGAAGAAACCGAATATGTGGAATGCCAGGAGTGTCGCGAGGTTTTCGAGTCCAGCGAACTGAAAGACATGGCAATCGAGGAAAAGAAAGAACCCGAGGAAGAGTAGGCAGCAGGAGCAAAGCAGTGTTTCCGCAACTCATGAATCGGTTTTGGGTAGAGCACGGTTTCAGCCGTGCCGATTAGGGCTTTTAGAAATGCGGGCTTTACAGTTTGCTGAAAAACTCACTTCCCAAAGGTTCTGGGAAGGGCACGAGCTCCACTCGTGCCGCTAAGTCGTTGAAAATCCGTCCGCGCTTCAGCGCCTGCGCCAGGCTCTTAGGGCACGAAATGACTTTTTCAGCAAACTGTTTAGCCCCCGAGGAATGCGCTTTCCAAGCTGAGGGGTATCTATGCCTTCGGCCGACGAACTCGGAAGGATTCTGAACAGATCGATCGGTTCAATCAAGAATCGCGCAGCCTAGGTCCCGTCTTACTGAGAACTCAGAACCGGGAACTGAGAACTTCTCGGGTGACATTCGTAACCGCAGCCGTCGTAGCCGCCATAGTAAAATCGCCCCAATGGCCCCCCAAACTCTGGTAGCAACTTCGCGCCGCGCTGCGGAACTTGAAAGCAGTCTGCGCCGCGTCATTCGCGGCAAAGACGACGTCCTTCGCCTTGCACTGGTTTCGATTTTCGCCAAGGGACACCTGCTGATCGAGGGCGTCCCGGGAGTCGGCAAAACGACGCTGGGCCAGGCTTTGGCTCGCGCCATCGACTGCACTTTTCAGCGTATTCAGTTCACCAGCGACCTCCTGCCTTCTGACGTTTTGGGCATCTCGATTTACTCCGCCATTGAGCAGAAATTTGAATTCAAGCGCGGCCCGGTTTTTGCCAACGTGCTTCTCGCCGACGAAATTAACCGCACCACTCCCAAGACCCAGTCAGCGCTGCTTGAGGCGATGAACGAGGGCCAGGTCACCATCGACTCTCATTCTTATCAGCTGCCTCAGCCGTTCTTGGTGATTGCCACGCAGAATCCGATCGAGCATCACGGGACTTATCCTTTACCCGAGTCGCAACTGGATCGCTTCCTGATGCGCGTGCGCATGGGATATCCCGAAGGCAATGCCGAGCGCCAGATTTTGCGCGCCGAGGCGGGTGTCGCTCAACTGGAAAACTTACGTCCGGTGCTCAGCGCTGCCGATGTGGTTGAAATTCAGCAAGCGGTCGCCCAGGTCCATGTCGACGAATCGCTGATCACTTATCTCCTGAACATCGTCACCAGAACCCGTGAGTCGGAGTATCTATCGCTCGGAGTATCTCCGCGCGGTTCACAGATGCTGTATCGCGCCGCGCAGGCCATGGCATTTCTTGAGGGCCGCGACTACTGCACTCCAGAAGACCTCAAGCCTCTGGTTGTTTCGGTATTTGCCCACCGCGTTGTGGTCAGTTCTCTTTACACTTCCACTCTGAAAAAATCTGAGCAGGCGGAGCAGGTGCTGCGTGAGATTGTGGATAGCGTGCCGGTACCGGTTTAGTTCACAGTTTCCCGTTCGCGGTTCTCAGTCAGATCACAGTAAATTTTATGTAGAGACGCGGCTTGCCGCGTCTCCGGCAGCGTCCGATATGCTGCGAAGAGAGACGGGGCAAGCCCCGTCTCTCCTGGAATTCGGTTGCTGAGAACTAACTTTACTCGCCAGCGGCTGCCGGCTGCGCCGGTTGCAAGCTCGCTAGCCGCGAGATCGTCGCCACCATCATTCCCGAGAGGAACTGCATGGTCGCCACGTCGTTGTTGTCGAAGGCGTGAGGCGCTGACGACAGCACTTCGAAGACTCCAAGCGTGCGCCGGAAGTGACGCAACGGAGCCACCAAAATCGAGCGCACCCCCATCCGGCGGCAGCTTGCCCAATCCACGCGCGGGTTTGACTCGGCGTCATTGCAGAGCAGCACTTCGCCGGACCGCACGCATTCCGCGGATAGCCCGCTATCGGTCTGCAGCCGGACGCCTACGTCAGGTGCGGTGCGTCCGGTGCGCGCGCGGCAGATAATTTCGTTGCCTCGACGCAACGCGATGGCGGCTCCGGTGGCTCCGGTTAATGTTTGAGCTTTTTCGGCGATGATGCTGATGCCCGGCTCTAGATCGATTTCTCCGGCGTTGAGCAGCAGGTGCCGCGCGGAAACCAATCCGCCGTGTGACGCCCCGTGATGTTGGGGGCGAACGCGATGACGCGCGGAAAAGGCCGATGCCGGAAGATTGATTCGATTTTCGCCGACCCGGTATTCTTCGTGGTCGTCGACCTCGGCGATCTGCGGAACCGTGGTCAGCAACGAGCGCACCAACCGGTCGAGTTCGGCGTCGGCGATGAGATGGGCCGTCTGCTGGCCGCGAAGCGATCCGCCAAGCACGCGCGAAAGACTGAGCACCGCGTTGCTGCCACACGCGAGACATCGCGGCGTGTTGTTGTTGCTGAGCAACTCACACTGCACGCAAAATACCGCCGACTGCAATGACACGAAGTTCACATCGGTAGCCGTCAACGAGCGCTGCATGTGGATGATTTCCTCTCAACCGATGGGGAATGTCGAGGGTAAACAGTCGCAGTCGGAGGAGTAAGTGACGGCGATGGTTCGGCCTGTGGAAAACTTCCCCATCGATTTCGAATTACAACAGTTCTGCGTAGCGCTGGCGTCCAGCCGGCTCTCCGGGGGCGTCTCCCCCGCCGTGCCGATTGCGAGACGCCGTCCGTATAGCCGGCGAGACGCCAGCGCTATACTTATAATTTCTTATGTCATTTCTGCGATTCCTGATGCTGCTGTCGCTCGTCGCGTGGCTGGGCGGGTTGATTTTCTTTGCGTTCGTGCTGGCCCCTACGGTTTTTTCGCCGGGACTTTTGCCGACCCGCCAGCTTGCGGGATCGATCGTCGGACGCTCGCTCGATGGACTGCACCTCACGGCCATCGCTTCTGGAATTGTGTTCTTAATCGCGTCGATGCTCTACAGCCGCATGGCGACTGGGACCTGGCGCCCGCTGGCGGCGCGCCACGTTTTGATTGTGCTGATGCTGATGCTCACCTTGATCTCGCAGTACGGCATTACTCCGAAGATGCATGCCATTCGCGCTGAGCTAGGCGTGATCGACAACGTCCCGCTCGACAATCCCATGCGCACGGAATTTGACCGCCTACACGCGTGGTCCGAGAAATTCGAAGGAGCCGTGCTCTTGCTCGGATTAGTAGCCCTGTACAAGACGTCTCAATCCGTCCCAAATTGAGGCTTCCCTTCGTGTTCCATAGTGTCCTTGGTGGTGAAAGATTTTGAAACACTGTCCAGACACCGCATACCGGGAACCCACCCAATGATTTATTCTCTCGATTAAACTGATAGCTGACAACTGAAAGCTGAGAGCCGAGACTCCCCATGAAAACTGGCATCATCGGTCTGCCGCATGTCGGCAAGACATCGCTGTTTGGCATTTTGACGAAGGTACATCTTTCGGAGCAGCAGTATTCGAATCCGCGCGAGGCGCACATCGGCGTCGCCAAGGTTCCCGACGAACGGCTCGACAAGCTGGCCGCGCTCTATCATCCGAAGAAGCTGACGCACGCTTCGGTCGAATATGTCGACGTTGGCGCCATCGGCCAGGACGCGCTGAAAGAGACTGCCTACATTGGGCACCTGCGGCAGGTGGACGCGCTGATTCACGTTCTGCGGGCGTTTGAGAACGACGCGATTCCGCATGTCGGCCCCATCGATCCGCTTCGCGATATTAAAAATGTAGATTTCGATCTGATGGTCAGCGATCTGGGACAGATCGAAAAACGGCTGGAGCGGCTGGAAAAAGATTTAAAAAAGATGAAGACGCCAGAACTGGAGCGCGAGAACGAACTTCTGATCAAGGCCAAAGCTTTCCTCGAAACCGAAAAACCGCTGCGCGAAATGGAAATGTCGGCCGATGACAAGAAGCGCATTCGCGGCTTCATGTTCCTGAGCGAGAAGCCGATTCTCTACGTGCTCAATATTGGCGAGAGCACGCAACTGGGCAAAGATCTTGAAGCGGCGGTTGCTAAATATAACTTAAGCGAAGTGGCGGCGCGTCCGAACGCAGGCTCGAGCGCGATCTGCGGCAAAGTCGAAGCGGAACTGGCGGAGATGTCAGACGAAGACGCCGCGGAATTTCTGGGCAGCTACGGGCTGACGGATAGCGGGCTCGCGCGACTGATCCGCAAGAGCTATCACCTGCTGGGTCTGATTTCGTTCTTCACTGCTGGCGAAGACGAATGTCGCGCGTGGACGATTCCGGTGAATACTCGGGCGCAAAACGGCGCAGGCGCAATTCACTCGGATTTGGAAAAGCACTTTATCCGCGCCGAGACCATTCGGTGGGACCAGTTGCTAGAGGCGGGGTCGGAGGCAAACGCACGGGCAAAAGGCACGCTACGGTTGGAAGGCAAAGACTACATTGTGCAAGATGGAGATGTAATGCACATACGGCACAGCGGATAGCTTCCAGTATCTACCGCCAAGACGCAGAGTGCGCCGAGAAACCTATTGTTGGTTTTCTCGGCGCACTCTGCGTCTCGGCGGTGATGATTGTGTCACTGGACTTGAAAAAACCGATCCAGCAAAAACATGCAAGCCGTCCCAACAAACACCAGTAGCGCCATCTTCACTCCGGGCTCTTTATTTACTTCGGGGATCAGATCCGACGCGGCGACATAAATCGTAACTCCCGCCGAAAGCGGCAAGCCAAAACTCACCTCGTGGCGAAAGACTGCCATCGTCATCACTCCGGCCACCGTTGCCACACCCAACATCACCGATGCTCCCCAAGCGAAGGCGCGGCTGCGGCCGCTCGCCAGCATCACCGACGAGATGGTGAAGCCTTCTGGAATCTTGTGGAGAAAGACCGCTATAAAGATGATCCAGCCTAGCGCCGGGGACACCAGGAATCCCGAGGCGATCGCGATCCCGTCGAAAAATGTGTGGATCAGCAATCCGATGAGAACCGAATAGCCTTTGTGCGCGTGGACGAACTGGTCGGCGTGCGTTTCTTCTCCAAAGTGAAAGTGCGGGGTGACTGTGTGCTCGAAGAAATGGACGAGCAGGTATCCGGCTAGGATTAGGAATCCGGCATTGGGACCACGCAGCTGAATGCTGGCGGGCACCATTTCTACCAGCGCCGTCGCCAGCATGAAACCCGCTCCCAAGGCGACGAAGTAGCGGAGGTAGGAACGCTCCCAGTTTCTTTGGACGATGATGGCACCGCCGAAGACGTTCGCCGCCGCCGCGGTTAGTCCCAGTAGCACACTGGTTAGGATGGGGGACATTGGGAAGAAGGATAGCAGAGCAGTGGTTGGTGGTCTGTTGGATATAATCCGTTTTGACTGAAAGCTGATGGCTGACAGCTGACGGTTTCTTCCCATGCGCTTCGAATTCTTCATCGCTACCCGCTACCTCCGCGCCAAACGCCGCCAGGCGTTCATCGGCGTCATCACGGGAATCTCCGTGTTGGGAGTGGCCGCAGGCGTGGCTTCGCTGATTGTCGCTTTGGCCATCAATAACGGATTCCGGCAGGATTTGCAGGCGCGGCTTTTGGGATCGACAGCGCACATCAGTTTGTTGCGCGTCGAAAGCGACGGGATTCACGATTGGCGTCCGTTACTCGAGAAGTTGTCCAAAGAGCCGCATGTCGTGGCGGCGGCTCCCGCGATCTATGAGCAGGTGCTGATTTCGCGCGGGCCTCGGGCTCGCGGGGCCGTGCTGAAGGGGATGCTGCCGCAGTATGAGCGGCGCGTTTGCGATCTGCTGAACTCCGTGACTTTGGGATCGGCGGGGGCGTTGGAGGAGAGCAATACAAGTGTGGTGCCGGGTCTTCGACCCGGCTTGGACGGGGCGGAGCCCCGCCACCACACGAACACCGTTTCATTTAAAAACAATCCATCGGCGCAGTCGCCCGACGATCTTGCTGGCGTGCAGCAGCGCGTTGCTGCGATGCCCCCTATTATTCTTGGCAAGGATATGGCCGCCGAGATTGGGGCTACCGTGGGCTCGGTGGTGCTGGTGACTTCTCCGCAAGGCGAGCTCACTCCGTTTGGTATGGTGCCGAAATATATTCGGTTTCACGTTACGGGGATTTTCAATTCTGGATTTTTTGACTACGACTCTTCCTGGGCGTTCATCCGGCTTTCCGATGCGCAGTCGTTATTCGGATTGGGCGACGTCATCTCGGTCATCCAGTTCAAGATCGACGACATTTATCTGGCCGGAGATGTGGCGCGCTCCCTCGAACAAGCCGCCGGCCACGGCTTCATGGCAACCAGTTGGATGGAGCAGAATAAGCCTCTGTTCCGTGCGCTGCGACTGGAACGCGTGGTGACATTCATTACGATCGGCCTGATCGTGTTCGTGGCGGCGCTGAATATCTTGACCTCGCTAATCATGATGGTGATGGAGAAAACTAAAGACATTGCCGTCCTCATGTCGCTCGGGACGAAGAAGGCTCAGATCCGCCGCGTCTTCATCGCGCAGGGCGTGCTCATTGGCTTGATTGGGACGGCGATAGGCCTCGTGATCGGATACGCGATTTCGTATGCGGGCGGACACTACCACTTCATTTCGCTGTCGGCTGAGGTCTATTCGATTGATTATGTGCCATTCGCTCCGCGGCTCGTGGATGGCGTGATCGTGGCCCTGGTGTCCATCGGGATTTCGTTTGTGGCTACGATTTATCCGTCGTGGTCGGCAGCGCGAATTTTGCCGGCGGAAGCGCTGCGCTACGAATAAGAGTCTGTGTGGTGAGCCTTTGCATGTGTGGTGAGCCTTTGCATGTGTGGTGACGGGGCTCCGCCCCGTTTTGCGGGGCAAATCCCCGCCACCACACAACCGTTCCCTCCTTCGTGACCAGAGTCGTGACCTCAGTCACATGGCAAATCTTTTCCAGAGGTGTACAGTCTTTCGCATAGGCCGTTCCCAAGAATGGAATCGCGGGAATGGACACCTCCTCATGGTCGGCTGATCCAACGGTCGATCGATCATGCTCTAATGGATCACAGGCCGCCTAGTTTCGCGTGGCAACGAGCGGCGATCGGCTGGTCTTGATACTTAGGAGGCTTGGTTTGCATCTAACAGCTCAAGATCCTCTGCTCAGGGTCGAAGGGTTAAGTAAGAGGTTTCGCTCAGGCGAAGCGGAGCTGGTGCTCTTTGAGAATCTGTCTTTCCAGGTCGCAAAGGGAACCATGGTTGCGATCGTGGGGCAATCGGGTGCGGGAAAGAGTACCTTGTTGCACATCCTCGCGGCGCTTGATCGCCCGTCGGCGGGTGCCGTATACTGCGCCAACTCCCAAGTGAATTCGCTTTCCGAGGACGCCGCCGCCGAATTTCGCAACCGCGAGATCGGCTACGTCTGGCAGTTCCACTATTTGCTCCCGGAATTTACCGCCTTGGAGAATGTCGCCATGCCACTTTTGACGCGTGGGCAGGCCCTTGCCGTTGCCGAAAAAGAAGCCTCGCGCTGGTTGCGCGAAGTGGGACTCGAATCCCGCGGTCTTCATCGTTCAGGAGAGCTTTCGGGCGGCGAGCAGCAACGCCTGGCTCTGGCTCGGGCGCTGATTACGCAGCCGAAATTATTACTCGCCGATGAGCCTACCGGCGATCTTGATGGACGCACCGGCGAGTTGGTTTTTGAACTGGTTGCGCGGTTGCACCGGGAGCATCAGTTGACATCCCTGATTGCTACTCACAACCTGGCGTTTGCACGTCGGTGCCATCGCGTTCTGCGGTTGGATCGGGGCAGAATGGAAGAAGTTACGCCGGAGTCGCTTCCGGCGTAACGGAAGGCAGAAGATAAGCACGATTACAGGCGGACGTGAAAAGAAAATGAAAGACGAAGTACCAGAAGTAAGACTCAAAGGGTTACTAGAAGGCGCATATCGCTTGGGAGACCCGGCGATATAAGGGGCATAATAGAAGTGAACGGTCATGGGTTTGGCGGAGGGCGGGGCGTTCCGCTGGAACTCGGGGAGAAGTAGTTTATGTTTGAACGCTACACGGAGAAAGCCAGGCGCGTCATCTTTTTTGCGCGATATGAGGCCAGCCAGTTCGGCTCTCCTTATATTGAGACCGAGCACTTGCTGCTCGGCCTGCTGCGCGAAGACAAGGCCCTGACCAATCGTTTTCTGCGCTCTCATGCCTCGGTGGAATCGATCCGAAAACAGATCGAGGGACACACCACCATTCGTGAAAAAGTTTCCACTTCGGTCGACCTTCCGCTGAGCAACGAATGCAAGCGCGTGCTCGCGTATGCGGCCGAAGAAGCGGAGCGCCTTTCGCACAAACACATCGGGACCGAACATCTGCTTTTGGGTTTACTGCGCGAAGAAAAATGTTTTGCGGCTGAGATTTTGCACGAGCGTGGATTGCGCCTTTCGACGATCCGCGAAGAGCTGGCGCGGACCAGCCAGGAAAAAACGGCTCCGCAGCGCGGCCAGCGCGAGTCTTCTTTATTGAGTGAGTTTTCTCGCGACCTGACCCAGTCTGCCATGGACAACCAGCTTGATCCGCTGGTTGGCCGCGACGGCGAAGTCGAGCGCGTGGTGCAGATTCTGTGCCGCCGCACCAAAAATAATCCTGTACTCATCGGCGAGCCGGGCGTTGGCAAGACTGCCATCGTCGAAGGCCTCGCCCAACGTATCGCCGACGGTGAAGTTCCTTCATTCCTTGCAGACAAACGCATTCTCGCTCTTGATCTTTCATTGATCGTTGCTGGTACCAAATATCGCGGACAGTTTGAAGAGCGCCTCAAGACCATCATGAAAGAACTGATGGAGTCGCAGAATTCCATCATCTTTATCGACGAACTGCACACCCTAGTCGGCGCGGGATCGGCGGAAGGCTCGCTCGATGCCGCCAACATTCTGAAGCCGGCCCTGTCGCGCGGCGAGATTCAATGCATCGGCGCAACCACGCCCTCTGAATATCGCAAGTCGATCGAAAAAGACCGGTCGCTCGAACGCCGCTTCCAGGCAGTAAAAGTTCCGCCGCCGAATGAAGTCGATGCGGTCAAGATTCTCTTCGGAATCAAAGAGCGCTACGAAAAATTCCACGCCGTTACTTATACCGACGAAGCCATCAATTTCTCGGTGTCGCATTCGAGCCGTTATATTCCCGACCGTTTCTTGCCGGATAAGGCCATCGATCTTATCGACGAAGCCGGTGCGCGTGTAAAGTTGCGCCAGACCACGCTTCCAGAAGAGTTGACAGAAGTTCAGAAGCGGATCAAGTTCATCGTCCACAGGATGGAGAACGCCATCGCGAACCACGAGTTCGAGAAGGCGCGCTTCTATTCGGACGAAGAACGCAAGGAGCGCGAGAACCTGCGCGCCCTTCGCGAAAAATACCACCTCGATGAGTCCTCCACCGGCGTAGTCGGGCGGGAGGACATCGAGGACGTGGTAAGCCGCTGGACCGGCGTCCCCATCACCTCGATCAAAGAAGAAGAAACACAGAAGCTCTTGCGCATCGAAGAAGAGTTGCACAAGCGCATCATCTCGCAGGAAAAAGCGATCAGCGCTTTGGCTCGCGCGATCCGGCGTTCACGTGCGGGATTGAAGAGTCCCAATCGTCCCATCGGATCGTTCCTGTTCCTCGGGCCGACCGGCGTTGGCAAAACTGAAGTCGCGCGCACCCTGGCCCACTTCATGTTTGGCAGCGATAAAGCTCTAGTCCGTTTCGATATGTCGGAATTCATGGAGAAGCACTCCGTTTCGAAACTGATCGGCTCGCCTCCAGGGTACGTCGGCTACGAAGAAGGCGGACAGCTCACGGAACGCGTCAAGCGCGCTCCATATTCTGTCGTCCTGCTCGACGAAATCGAAAAGGCGCACCCGGATGTTTTCAACATCCTGTTGCAGGTTTTTGAAGACGGCCAGTTGACCGATGGACTCGGCAATACGGTCGACTTCAAGAACACGATCATCATCATGACTTCGAACATCGGCGCTCGGCACCTGATGAAGCGCGAAGGCCTCGGCTTCCAGCACTCGAAAGACGAGATGGTTTCCGAGAAGGTCGAAGGTCTGGTGAAGAGCGAGGTCAAACGCACCTTCAATCCGGAATTCCTGAACCGCGTGGACGAAATCATCCTGTTCATGGCGCTCAGCGAAGCGGACCTGATCCAGATTCTGGAACTCATGGTCAACCAGCTAAACCAGAACCTGGCGCAACGCTCGATCACCGTAAGCGTGGCGGACGAAGCCAAGAAGTGGATTCTCAACCAGACCCTGACCGACCGCAGCTACGGAGCGCGTCCGTTGCGCCGCGCTTTGCAGAAATACATTGAAGACCCGCTGTCGGAAGCACTGATCCAAGGCACGATCACAACCAGGCCGGCGTTCATCGAGGTCTTCCTCGAGGCGAACAAGCTGTATTACCGTCCGGTGGATGCGGAGAAGACCGAGGGTGTGCTGCTGTACGAAAGCTAAATAGGCTCGCGTGGGGCGGGCGCCCTCGCCCGCCAGCCGAGCAAAGCTCGGCAGGTTCTAAGCCGTCAGCGAAAGCTGGCGGCTTTTGTTTTTTCCTGACGTCTGGCAAGAACCGGGAAGGGCACGACTTTTAGTCGTGCCGTAGGAGCGATGTAAGATTTCGGGCTTCAGCCCCTGCCGCCTCTTTGTCCTAAGTTCTCAGAAAAGGCCGTCAGCGAAACTAGCGGCTTTTGTTTATACCGCACGATATGGTACTTCAGAAGAAATCACCTCAACTCCCGATACGTTAAACGATTTCAAACAATCATTCGCGAACTGAAGTGATTTTGGGCGGTCTGCAGCAGGTCCTATCACTATCCGCTTAAGTGACCCGAGCGCTCGGTTTTTCCACTCAAACTCCCTATACCTAACCAACGAGTACGGGCGGCTTCTCAACTTCACCGCTGGAGAGGCATCCGCCGGATATATCTGCAAGAATCTATATTCTTTCTCGTTGGCATACGCCTCGTGCTTGAAGAACAGAGCAGTTCGCAGCGCGTGTAGGGTGAAGTTTCTAGAAACGAGTGGATAATTTGGTCAGCTTCGTCGTTAAACTTCCTGAGTGCTTCCCGCATGTCTGCGGGGATCTTGTCAAAGCCAGGCAAATCCTGTAACTCCGTATTTTTCCACGACTGCCTCCCTCCTGACGCTAGTCCTCGTGGCTGCCGTCTATCTCGTCAAAAACTAGTCTCCCGCCGCCACTCGCCGCGGCCTTCCTCCCAGCTTCCCATTCGCACGCGATGCCGCTTTTTTCGCTCTACTCCGCGACTGCCCGCCCGCCTGTCCAAGCCTCGCCGCCATCCACTTCTTCGACCCCGTCAATCCCTCCAGCAGTCCCGGAATATATAGGTCGGCATCCAGCTTCGAAAAGCGCACTCCAAACCCCGACGGGCTCAACTCAATCTCCTCGAGGTCGGCCGGTTTGGCATTTTCCAATCCTTGCGCATCCCGCGGCGAAAAACTCAACGTCAGTTTCGAACTCAAGTCGATCACGACCTTCCCGCTGGTCCGCTCATACCGCGCGGAAACAGCGTGAGGAAATTCTCTCCGCAACTGCTCTCCCCGTTTGTTTGCCAACTCGATGCTGCTACTTGACACCATGAATTTCCTCCCATGCCCGACAGATCTCGTTGATGTGGTGATTGACCAGGCGCTCGACAGCCGTCAGAGCCCGTGGCTTGAATCCGTAGTTCTCTCGAAGTTCACAAGGGCCGGCAGGGCAATTGAGATTGAAGACCGCTTCGCCATCCGGACCGATTGCATGAACGTGAACCGGGCCGGTGGTCTGCGGGATAAATCACGATTCGGAGGCGCCCTCGCCTGAGTACCGTCGGCATCACTTCATTGTAGTATAAACCTAATCGCTTAGGTTAACTTGCGATTTTGAAACGGCAGATATGCCACAATTGTGAACCTCAATGTCTGAACCCCGTACGACGGACCGCCGCACCTCCCCGCCCACCCTGATCGATCTCAGCCACACCGTCGAGCACGGCCTCGTCACCTACAAGGGCCTGCCCGCCCCGATCATCTGCGACTACCTGAGTCGCGAGGCTTCGCGGAAGTTCTACGCGCCGGGGACCGAGTTTCAGATTGGCAAGATTGAGATGGTCGCCAATACCGGGACTTATCTCGATTCTCCGTTTCATCGCTACGCCGATGGCAAAGATCTTTCTCAATTGGAACTTCGCCAACTGGCGAACCTGCCAGGAATCAAAATCTCGGTGCAAAAACAGCAGGCGATCGACGCGCCATGCTTTTCCGGCATGGGCGATCTGGCGGGCAAGGCGGTCCTCATCGAAACGGGATGGTCCCGCCACTGGAAGACGGATCAATATTTCGAAGGCCATCCCTTCCTGACCGAGGATGCGGCGCGGTTTCTGGCCGACTCTGGAGTCGCGCTCGTCGGCATCGATTCGTACAACATCGACGATGTCCAGGACTTGCGGCGGCCGGTGCATAGCATCCTTTTGGGAAAAGAAATTCCGATTGTCGAGCACATGACTAATCTTGCTGCGGTGCCCGAGACGACCTTCAATTTCTTCGCCGTACCCGTAAAAGTAAAGGGTTTCGGTACGTTTCCGGTTCGCGCTTTTGCGATCGCTTGGCAGATTGCCGAGAAGACTGTTTGAAACTTCCAGAGGGCCACGAGTTCAACGGACTGCGGAAAAACTCGAAATGTGCTTATTGCCGTGTGGAAGAGCCGCCCTTCAGGGCCGCGTAAGCCGTGTGCAATCCCCGCCGCCTTTAGCCCCAGTGGTCGTTCTTCTCTCTCAGGATTGAGTTTTTCCGCAGCATCTTCAACTGCGCCGGTAAGGGACGATCCTGACCCGCTTTCGGCCCTCAAGGCACAGTCGGCGCGACCATCACAAGCCTCGGACCTGCCGGAGTCCAAAAGAAAAAACGAGCCAATCTGGCTGCTAACTCC